>JAFGTU010000211.1 GCA_016933985.1 Sedimentisphaerales bacterium
CTGTGGAAGGGCGGCAAGCCGCTCTTCGCGGGCGACGGATACGCCGGGCTGAGCGTTATCGGCTTACACTCCATCGGCGGCATCCTCAAGCACGCCCCTGCGATTCTCGCCTTTGCCGCCCCGACGACGAATTCGTATCGGCGTCTGGTGCCCGGTTTCGAGGCCCCGGTCAACCTCGTGATGTCCAAGCGGAACCGCTCCGCCGGCGTGCGTATCCCGATGTACTCGGAGAATCCCAAGGCAAAACGCCTTGAGTTCCGATGCCCGGACCCGACCTGCAACGGCTACTTGACTTGGACTGCCATGTTGATGGCGGCTATCGACGGAATTCAGAACAAGATCGATCCCGGCGAGCCGCTGGACTGCGACATCTACGAGTTGACACCGGAAGAGCTGGCCAAGTATCCCAAGACGCCCGGCTCGCTTGCTGAGGCGCTCGACGCGCTTGAGAAGGACCACAAGTTTCTTACGGCCGGCAACGTATTCACCGACGATTTGATCGAGACGTGGATTAAGTGGAAACGGGAGAAGGAAATCAACGAGATCGCCCTCAGGCCGCATCCACATGAGTTCCACCTGTACTACGATTGCTGATTCGACGCTCAAAAAACGGCAAACAGCCGGTTAAAGTGGTTCCCTCCACACTTCCATTGTGTGGTTGAGATTTTCTGTGTAGGTCCTGCCCGCCTCGGGTCGGTATGGCAAAAGCCGACCTGAGGCTGGGCAGGCCCATGTGCGCATAGCACCATGTTTCACGAGTATTGCGGCTGCTTATTCCAAGTCAAAGAGCGTATTATCCACGGGCTCGAACCACCCCAGATTCATCGCCGCCGAATCGACGCCATATACGCTCATTTGTTGGCAGTCAGCCATCTGTTTTTCTTCGACGTGTCCGCCCACCCAGCCGACGTTCGCCCGGCCCCTGTGGCGAAAATGAATAGACGGCGACGTATAGAGACCCGTCATTACCCTTCCGGCGTAAACCGTATAAGGTTGCCACGCGAATGAATCCTCGATATAGGATCTGCCGTCGTTCGACATTGCTGTATCGGCAAACATCAATGTCTGGGCAGGGTTGGCCACCTCGGTCGCCCGCGTCGTCCTCACGTATGCCGCCTTAAACGCATCGGGACTGTCAAGGCCGTTCTGCCACATCCGACTGCCGATGTAAGTCATATTATAGCCATACCCGCCGCAACCCAGCTCGAAGCTCGTATTCCAGTCGTCACTTTTCACGAAATTAACCCTCTCCGGGCACTCCTTAACCTCCCCATCCGCCAAATAGCCGGCCAGAGGCCCGCGCTTCGGCTCGAACGGCTTGCCGAGGCCCTCTCGCACCCCGTGCCAGCGATGCAGACCGGGACTGTCCCCCATATCGCTCGCCGCGGCTACATAGAATCCATCATTCTCGCCGGCATAAGCGATATTGGCCAAGAGAAGCTGGCGAATGTTCGACTTGCAAACAAGCTTCCTCGCCCCCGAGCGTGCGGAAGCCAGCGCGGGGACCAATATCGACATCAGCAGCGCGATAATCGCTATCACGACCAACAACTCAACTAAAGCGAATCCTTTTTTGCTTTCTGGCGCCATCAGTCTCCGCTCCTCCACTTTTCGACGCACAGCCATTGTCCGGCCATTACCGCGAGGTCGTCTGCATCGACAACAAGACCGCCGGTCTTTGCGATATTGCATCTGGCAATCCACTTTGCTTGGCCGAACCGAGTGCCGTATGCCGAGGCAAACAGCGTATAATCGAACATATCAACGATACCGTTTAAGTCGATATCCGCCTCGTACTCCTGCTCATTGAGCACACCGACGGCCTCGACGTCGATCCCGCCCGAGCCAAATGTCACCCAGGCGTCGTAGGCGGGATGGGAGCCCGCGTAGCTGTCCCACGTCGGCCACGTAGTCGGATCGATAAACGCGGCCGCCTCGTCGAGGAAATCTCCGCTGCCCGGTATATCGACTATCCTAACGTAGCGAATATCGTTTATATCGACAGTCCCGTCGGCGACCAGCGGATCTGCTGTTATGTCGCTCAAATCGAAAGGTGTCCCGGTGCACAAACCGTTGGCGTTGGGATGCTTGCCCGCGAGGTTATGAATGTCGTTTATCTCAATCGTCCCGTACATCCCCACCGTGCCGGGTGTTAGCGAGATGGACGGGAACCTGACAAAATCCACACCGTTGGACGAAACATCCACGTAGCCGAGCTCGGCGAGCATTTTGCCTGCAACGGACCCGCCGGCGGTGTTGTAGAGCGAGACAAAGGCATTCTCAAAGACGGCAAAATCATACCCGCTGCCGTTTCGTATCGGATCATTAAAAAGCAGAGTTATCCGTCCCGGCTCGACGCCGTCGGCTATTTCCGCTGCGTCCAGGTCGCCAAGGCTTACAATATCGAAATTATCGCCCGTGGCCGGCCCAAGCGCCTTGTTCGGGTCGTTCCATACGCCGGAGCCAATCCATTCATCGTCGGAAGGCGCATACTCGTGAACATCCGTTGCCCAGGCGCGAAATATGGGATTGATTACGGCCCCCGGATCGGCCAACGGATTGGCATGACGCCAGTGGTTGTTCGGATCGACATAGCCGTTGACTCCGGCTTCCGTATAAGGGCCGCCGCGAACAGCGCACGCCCATCCGCACGCCGCCAGCATCACACTCACAATCATTTGTCGCAACATCTCTTACCCCCAATACGGGCACATCTGCGGGGCCGACTAAAAGAGCGAGCCGGCCCCGCAGAACGGCACTGACATTCACTATTCTTTTCGCCGCACCAGAACCAGTCCGCCAATTCCCAACAAGGCAATCGTAGCAGGCTCGGGCACAATACTGTCGATAACGAAACTCGCCGGCGTATTCATGCCCCAAGCGCCGACGTCACTCGAGCTGAGAGTAAATTCCAGACTCTTGACCGGCCCCAGCGAGCTCAAATCGACATACCGCCACGTATCAACGATATAGTCCCGGCTGTTGTCTGCATAGCGATAGTCGGCCAAGTAAAAGGTAACAGGCTCAGTTGCCTGCCCGGCTGCATCTCTGCCGATAAC
>JAFGTU010000212.1 GCA_016933985.1 Sedimentisphaerales bacterium
CCATAATAGCCTCCTGTTCGACGCCACCATACCACAGGAAAACTACCTTATCCACTGGTCCAAAAAACCGGGAGTATTACAGGCGTCAGCAGCGTCGTGAAGAGGGCAATGCCTTTCGTAGGCAACGCTTACAACCTTAAGATTAAAGGCGCAAATGTGTTTTTCGTCGGTGAGGACGGAGTGGCTGCGGTGGATTGCAGTAAGCTGCCGGATGAATAACTGATAGGTGGGCAGATGGGAAATCTCAGATCAACTGTGCTATTGGCTGCATCGCTTGTCGTCGGCTTGCTTGCAGTGCCGGTTCGGGCCAAGTATGGCGGGGGCACGGGCGAGCCTAATGACCCGTATCTGATCTATGACGCCAACCAGATGAATACAATCGGGTTGAATCAGGGGGATTGGGATAAGTGCTTTAAGCTAATGGCGGATATTGACTTGGGGGAGTATGAGGGCCAACAGTTCAATATCATCGGAAGAAACTCCAGCAATCCTTTCACAGGTATCCTCGACGGCAACGGCCACAGAATCTCGAACCTCAACTATTCATCGACAGCCACCAATTACATTGGCCTGTTTGGATACGTTAGTGGAGAGAACGCCGAAATTAAAAATGTGGCCCTAATCGACCCAAGTGTCGATGCTGGAACCGGCGGTTATGTCGGCTGCTTAGTGGGAGAACTCTCAAACGGGACAGTTGCCAACTGCTCTGCTCAGGGGGGCAGAATTGCCGGATTAACCTATATCGGCGGGCTGATAGGATATGCTGATTCGGCTACGGTGGAAGGTTGCTCTGCTACCGCAGGCGTATCGGGATGGGGTTCTGTCGGCGGCCTGGCGGGGAGTGCTTCCGGTGCAGTTACGAATTCATACGCAACAGGCTCAGTTTGGGCGGAAGGCGCGGCAGGAGGTTTGATAGGGAATAGCGATAGCGATGCGACAATCGAGAATTGCTATGCCAGCGGTCCCGTAGTCGCAGGCGCGTATGCAGGCGGACTCGTAGGGAATAATAACAGTCCCGTCACAAACTGCTATGCCAGCGGCGATGTGTTGGCCGATGGGTATGTCGGCGGGCTGATCGGCTATAATACGGCGGCGGTTGCCCACTGTTATTCAACGGGCGCAGTTTGGGCGTTGAGTTATCCCTACGCCGGCGGACTTGTCGGATACGGCACAAGCAGCAACGTGCAGAATTCCTTCTGGAATAGCGAAATCAGCGGTTTGCTGATTAGCGCCGGAGGGACAGGCAAAGACACTGCCGCATTGCAGAGGCAGGCCACATTCACTGACGTCGGATGGGATTTTGCGGGTGAGACTGCAAACGGGTCCGAGGATATATGGCGGCTCTGCAACGAAGGCTGCGAATACCCCAAGCTGGCCTGGCAGTATCTGCCCGGAGATTTCTTGTGCCCCGATTACGTTGATTTTCTTGATTTCGCTCAATTCGGGCGGTGGTGGCTGGCGCCGGATCCATGCGCCGCCGACCTCACCGGCGACGGCCTGGTCAATGCCGAAGACCTCGTTGTCGAGAGTCATAACTGGCTGATGGGAATGGCGCCCGGTTGGCCCGGCAATCCCGACCCGCCCAACTTCGCAAAGCAGGCCCCCTGGTACGCCGATCTGACATGGAGCGCCGCCCCATTTGCACAATCTTACGATGTCTATTTTGGGCCTGATAATCCGCCCGCGTTCGTAACGAACCGGACGGCAACGACATTCTGGCCTGGAATAATGGAATACCAGGCCAGCTACTACTGGCGCATAGACTCTGTCAATACCTGGGGAAGAACCGCCGGTCCGCTCTGGACCTTCACAACCGCTTCGCCCGCCCAGGCAACGAACCCGTATCCGTTCGACGGGCAGATGGATGTTATGACCAACACCGGCTTGAGATGGGACGCCGGCTCCGGAGCTGTATCGCACGACATCCACTTCGGAACGACAGACCCGCCCCCATTCCTGCGTAATCAGACCGGTGCATCATTCTATTTGAATGGGCTGATTTACAGAACCAGGTATTACTGGCGTATCGACGAGGTCAGTGCGGGAGGCACAACCACAGGTGTAGTCTGGAGTTTTACGACAAGCGTTCCCACGCGTTAAGCGGCGGCGTTACGGACGATGCCTTCAACTTCGGGCTCTGCGCAATGACGAGCCGCACAGAGCCAAGCGTAGCGGAGCAGCAGGAGTCGCGGGCTATTTTTCGAATCGCCAGAGGTCAATTGTCATATCGTCCGCGGCTATCCAGTCGGTGTGCCAATCGAGGAAGATGGTATTACAGCCGTTCCTGTGTCGCTGGCGGGCGACGCGGCGTTCATAGGCATTAGACGAGTCTTGAGCATCCGAGCCGGGCAGATGGGCCGGACTCCAGACGTCGCATTTATTGTTGCCCTCGTCGTCGGCTTTGCGGATGATATCCCGCCAGCGGCCGTCCTCGTTGTCGGCGAGATAGATCGTCCCGGCCCGGCGGGTGCAGTCGGTGAGCCTTGTAGGCTCCAGGACCTCGAAACCCACGTCGTCCGAGCGATCTTTGAAGCCCCATCCGTTGACCACGAAGCAGACGGTCTGATCCTTATCGGGATAGCTGGGGCAACGATATATATCTATCGAGCGATAGTCCCCGTCTCCGGCCTTCTGCGACAAGTAGGGCAAGAAGAGCTGGTACCAGGCCCGGCCTGTTTCGGCGCCAAGTCCGCGGGGAATAAGCTGTTCCCACTCCTCGGCGTACATGTTGGCGGCAAGGCCGACCTGTCGCAGGTTATTCTTGCAGACGACTTCCCTGGCCTGGTCGCGCGCCCTTCTAAGAGCGGGGACAAGGACCGCCATCAGCAAGGCGATGATCGCAATCACCACCAACAGCTCCACCAGACTAAACGCTCTTCTTATACCAACCACCAACGCTCCCCTTCTAAGCGTTCAGAACAACGAAATCAGTATAATCTGATTATACTCTATTGGCTGATTGAAGTCAATCTTATTTGCCACCCAATTTTGGTCACTGAGCAGGATTCCTGGCTATGACAATGTCCGTAAAATCAAGTCTGCCGGAGGGTTATTAGAGTTTGAGCTTATTCTCAAACAGAACGGGGCCGCCCCACTTTCCCGTTACTACGATGTCGAGGTCTCCGTCGCCGTCCATATCTGCGACGGGGATATCCAGAGCCGAGCCGATGCCTTCGTCGTATGAGATTTTGTGGCGGGTCCATTTGACGCCCCGGCCTCGGTCCAACTCATACCAATAGACTCCGAGCGGGTCTTCGGCGCCCGGGTCGCTGCCGTTATGTGCGTAGAACCGCTTCCCGGCAATCAGGTCGAGGTCGCCGTCATTATCAAGGTCGGCGAGGGCCAGACTATGGGCCTGCGACCATGACTTGTCTATCAGGTTCTGCTCGAAAGCGATGTTCGGGTCCTGCCTGACCTGTTGATACCAGAAGATTCCGTATTGATGGGCCGAGCTTGTAACCAGATCATTCAGGCCGTCGTTGTCAACGTCATAGACGAGTATCTGCGGCGTATGCTCTGATTTTCCCTGCTCGATATTCCCGATCGCCAGTGGATGCTCGATCCATTTTCCGTTGCGCGGGTCGGCGGGGCCCTCGTACCATGCGTCGGGACGGACAATATCGGGCCGGCCGTCGCCGTTGATATCGCCGACTCCGCCGCCGTAGTTCAACTCACGACTTGAGACGGAATGCACAATCAGATTCGTACTACCTATTTCGTACCATCTGGTGTCTTGGCAGTGCGGGAGGATCTCAAGCTCTTTTCCGTCACCGTCGATATCACACAGGTCGCCGGACTCGAAGTTCACGCCTTCATCGCTTATTATCATCGGCCAAGTCATGCTCGTGGAGCCGGTATTTCGATACCAGTCGAAGCGTTTGCTGAACCAGGAGCAAGTCACCACGTCGGTCAGTCCGTCCTTGTCGATATCCAGGGGTATGTTCGTAAAATCATCGTAGTAGCCCTTGCCATTGTTATCGACGGTGTGAAAGTTACCCTGCGGGTCGGGCATGCCTTCCAAGAAGCGGAACTGGCGCGGCTTCCAGTCCGGGGCCTCGTACCAGAACGAACCGGCTATTATATCGAGCCTGCCGTCGTTGTTGAAGTCGGCCACCCCGCAGGCCTCCGAGCGAAAGCGCCCGATGCGGCGGGTCTCAAACTTGATCTCAGCCGCCCGGCTGGCCGCCGGTCCGGCCAAGCCGAGCAAGACAATCAAACTAATCACAGGATTTCGATAATCCTTGCGGCTTGTATTCATCTTATTTCTCCTTTTCGTAACCACGCACTTGCCCTGTAGAACCATCGCAACGAAGCAACCGGCCTCGCATGGACGGACGATGAGATATTAGCAGGAACCGGCGGAGCTATCAAGCCCTCTTGTCGGCGGACTATCGGTTTGAAGCGTCTGGGTCGTCCGGTTTTGAGCCATCGGGCTGAGCGGGCATCGGCTCTTCAGGCTTGGGCTCAACGACTTTCGATGGGACGAGCGGTGTGCTATTGGGGTCGGCGGGTATTTCAATCTCTGCCGGGGCCGGTTCCGCGGTCTTCGTGGGGGCGGTTTCGGCCGGCTTGGGTTCGGTCGGCTTCGGCGCGGGGGCGTTGGGGTCTTTGGGCTTTTCGATGTCTTCGAGGAGGTCGGCGAGCTTCTTGGTTAGATTCTTGGCATTCCAGTCAGGCACTTGATAAATCCACCCTTTATGCCTGGCCGTAAACGCGGCGGCGTTGTCGGAGGCAAGCAGCAATGCCTCCTTCTTCTTCAACTCCTCTTGAGAATCATTCTCTTTGACTTCATTGGGCCTTTCGCCGGTGAATTTAGCCTCGGCAACGACGTAAGTCTTGTCGTCCTTTTGGGCAATGCTCAGCGCATAGACGGTTAAATCGTTGAGTCTGCAAGTGTACTGCTCGTTGAACGCCAGTCCGCCAATGCTTCTGGAAACGTCATCGAATCTGAGGCCTGTAAGGGCCGTCAGGACACTGCGAGCATCGGTGTTTTTGAGCTTTTTGCCGGCGGGAAGGTTTTCGAGCGAAACGGCGTCGCCGCTGCCGGCCTTCAAGGTGTAACTGTCGCCGCCGGGATTGACCGTTACAGAGTTGATGTCCTCTCTTTTGACGGAGAAGAGCTCCTGGTCGATATAGTCGGTCGCCTGGTCCTTGATCCAGGGGGATTCCGTTGTAATATAGACCTCGTCGTCAGGGAGCCTTCGGACATAAGAGCCCTGTCCTGCCTCGATGTTCTTTCCGACAACGACACCGGTGATAAACGTGGAATTGGGGTCGGGCGTAAAGAACTTAACGACGCTTTTGCCCTTGTCTTCAGTCACCTCGAGGTCGGCATGGTTGGCGGGATTGCTCGTATGCGCAGAGCCGGTGGTCTTGATGTCGGCACACTTCTGGATCAGCTCGTTGACTTGCTTGATATCGGCAAGGTAGTTTGACTTTTCGGCGACCATGAAGGCATTTCCTCTACGTCTGAGAGTGACCACCTTATCGCCCGAGCCTATAACGATCCTGCCAATTCCGGCCGGGTCGAGTCCCTGGATAAGATAAGCGGGGCCGGTTGAGCCTTTTCGAGGCCCGCCCGACAAGCCCGAGAGGACCACCGCCAGTATAACCATAGCCGCCGCGACGATTCCCAGTATCGCAAGACTTTTATTGCTCATTCCAAAACTCCTGTTTTATTTTCAAATCCGAAATCCGAATATCGAAATACGAAATCCACTAAGGGATCCCTTGCGGGACAAATCGGAAATTCAAATGTCTCAATGTTCAAAACACATGGTCCGGTAATTTGTATTTCTGTAATTTGAATTTGTTTCGAGTTTAGGACTTAGTGCTTCGTGCTTCCCATTAAGCATCGCTGGCGTGGCTGATGTAATGCCTTCTGCGAGCGTTGCGCCGAGTGCCGAGGACGACGGCGACAATCAGAATCGCGGCCGGGACCATTAGGGTATTGCGTCGCTGGAGCTTCCTGCCCAGCCCGTCGATTCCCTCTCGGCGTTCCATGCGAATCACTCGCTTCTGGCGTTCGGCATCATAAATTTTTTGCTCGAGGTCACGTCGCTGCTTCAAAATGGCATTGCCCAAGACCTCCTCTTCGCCCTCCTTTGCGGAGGAGACCATCTTCTGCAGCTCGGCATTATATCCGGCAATGGCGGCTTCGATGCCTTTCATTTTCTCTGCGGTCTTCTCCTCGGCCTGCTTCTCGATGGCATCGACAACGGTGAATGGTCGGCGGAAGTTGCCGCGAGACCTGATGGAAACCAGGTCGCTCGAGCCGCTCAAGTCATCGATTGCGTTGAGCAGCAGGGCGCTGTTGTCGCCGACAACCATCTTGCTGCCGAAGAACGATTCGCGATAGGCGACCCTGTCGCTCAAGAAATCAACGTCGCTGAATACGACGACGGCGCAATCGTCGTCGGCCTCGGTCAACTCCGGCTTGATGAGCTTTGTTATGGTTTTGTCTTCATCATCATCTTTCTTCTCTTCGCTGTCTTTCTGTGGCGCGGGGACCTCGATTGCGACGCCGTTGGGGAAAGCCGTCTTGAACTTTCCGGTGAGCAGATAGCCCATTATGACGGGCTTGACGCCCCGATTGAACTTATTTCTCAGAATTCCCGGATCCATGAACATAAGCTCGTAAGGGCTATCGACCTTTATGACATTGCCTTCGTTGGTCGTCTTAACAAGGGCGGTACGCTTGACATCAAGCGAAGGGACATTCGGGTCGATAGATTCTCCGACCTCGTTGAGCTCTCCGGCGAAGAGCATAGTAACCTGATTCAATTCGGCGGTTATAACACTATCCTTATTGAAACAGCCGGGTTCGGGCCGCAGACCGAGGAAACCGACGATGCCGTCTTCGCCCATCCTGGCGGCCAACGCGAGATTGAGGTCGCCGGCGATCCCATTTTCCGGCATCTCGACGCCCCAGTTGCGCATAAGCTTGTTGAGGTCGGATTTCTGAGACTGCTGCTGAGGCATCATCGGATTTCGCTGGGCGGGCTGATCGTTGAGGCAATGCGGATCGACGCAGACAACGGTCCTGCCGCCCTTCAAGACAAACTGGTCTATGGCGAGGAGAGTCCGATCGGGCAGATCTTTTGGATGAATGACCAGGAGGATATCGACGTCGTTGATGTCGTTGACATCCGTCGGCACGGGATTGACTTCGTACTGCCTGCGCAACTGCTCGACAATGGTCCACGGTCCTCTTGGCTGCTGGCCCTGCATCCGCATCATCTGGGCCATATAGCCGCTCATATCGTCGCCCATGACGGGCAGCGAGCTGAGCACGCCGATCCTGGTTTTTTGGCGGGTGATGGCCGTATCTATCAGATAGCTGATATCGTACTCGACGAAATTCTGGCGGTCCGGCGAGAAGAATTCGATAGCCTTCTCGACTCCGAACTGCGTCTGGACGACCAGGCCGAAGAAGAAG
>JAFGTU010000213.1 GCA_016933985.1 Sedimentisphaerales bacterium
TCCCCCCCTATGGGGCAGGCTTACGGTCGGGGCTTGTTCAAAAGCTCTTGTTTTAGCGAGGCGGCCAATTCTACGGTCTTATCCGCGGCTTGGTGTATGGGGAGGTTTTCGCTTCTGGATTCGCGGCGCAGCTTCAGCTCGACATTTCCTTCGGCGACGGACTTTTTGCCTATTGTCAGCCGGATGGGGATGCCTATCAGGTCGGCGTCCTTGAATTTTATTCCGCCTCGCATAATGCGGTCGTCGTACAAAACCTCAATGCCGGCATCGAGAAGCTGCTGATACAAGCCGTCGGCTACTTTGGCTACTTCCTGGTCGTCCTGGTTCGCGCAGGTTATCAGGGTCTCGAAGGGAGCGATAGAGATAGGCCAGATAATCCCGTTACCGTCGTTGCCTGTCTCGATGGCCGAGGCGAGGATGCGGTTGATGCCGATTCCGTAGCAGCCCATCAGACATGGCTTCTCGACGCCATTCTCATCCAGGAACTTCGCCCCGAGCTTGACGCTGTACTTTGCCCCCAGCTTGAATACCTGCCCGACCTCGATGCCCTTCTTGAAGAGCAGCTTCCTGCCGTCGTGAGTATCGCCCTGCTCGGCGTAGCGGATATCGGCGACGAGGACGTTATCGCCTTCGAGGGGGAATTCTCTGCCGGGGACGACGTTCTTCGTATGATAGTCGGTCTTGTTGGCGCCGGTGACGCCGCTGGCCATAGCGGCGACGGAGTGGTCGATAATCAGCTTCGATACCTTTTCGGCGATTCCGATCGGCCCTGCGAAGCCGACTTTCGCGCCGGTGACTGCCTCGATAGTCTGCTCGTCGGCCAAATCGGTGTGTACGCCGCCGAGCGTTTGGGTGAGCTTTTCGGGATTGAGGTCGTGATCGCCCCGCACCAACGCGGCTACAACATCTTCGCCGGCGGCATAGATCAGCGTCTTTATCATGTCCCTCGGCCTGGTCTTGAGCAAACCGCACACCGCTTCAATCGTCCCGACGTTCGGCGTGTGGACATCCTGGGGGGCGGGAATCTCGCCGCTCGATTTCTCTTTTGTCGCCGGATCGACTGCCGCCTTTTCCAGATTCGCGGCATACGAGCCGTCCTCGGTATAGACGATAGTATCCTCGCCCGATTCGCAGGGTATGGTGAACTGGTGCGAGCCGGAGCCGCCCATCTCGCCGGATTCGGCCTCGACGATGACGTATTCGATGCCGCAGCGAGTGAAGATTCGGCAGTAGGCGTTGTACATCGCCATGTAGCTTTTGTGGACGGCTTCGGGGGTGTCGTCGAAGCTGTAGGCATCCTTCATAATGAATTCACGCGAGCGGATCGGCCCGAAACGCGGACGGAACTCATCCCGGAATTTGGGCGTTATCTGGTAAAGGTTTAGCGGAAGCTGCTTGTACGATTTCACCTCCCCGGCGACGAGCGTCGTGAAGACCTCCTCGGCGGTCGGTCCGAGCACGTTCATCCGCCCGTGGCGGTCTTCGAGCTTGAACATCGTCGGGCCGTAGTCGTCGCTTCGCCCCGTCTTGTCCCAGAATTCCTTAGGCTGCATCGACGGGACAATAATCTCCTGCGCCCCGGCCCGGTTCATCTCCTGGCGGACGATTGCGATAATCTTGAGCAGGCTTCGCCAGCCCAAAGGCAGATAGCAGTAGGTCCCGCTGGCGACCTTGCGAATCAGCCCCGCCCGAATCATCAGCCGATGGCTGACGCACTCGGCATCAGATGGCACTTCCTTAACGGTTGGTATAAACGTCTGGCTGTATCTCATATTCGTATCTCGTATTTCGGATGTCGTGCTTCGTTGGTTCACACTGAAGTTGCCCCTTATAGCCTAAAATGGCGCCGGTTGCAAGGTTCTCTTTAATATACTGCTTACTTACCGCTTGCAAATCCCCTTGTGGCGCAATACGATATACGACATACGAAATACGACATACGATTTCTTATTTGGAGCAGGTAATGGACCATACGTTTATCAACGAGATTGAGCCGGGGCAGCAGATTAACGATGTCTATTTGGTCAAGGAGCCTATTCTGCGGAGCACCTCGCGCGGGGATCTGTATATTGCGATGTTTCTCTCGGATAAGACAGGCCAGCTCAACGGGCGGATGTGGCAGGCCAGCGAGGTCATCTATAAGGCCCTGCCCAAGCCCGGGTTCATCCACCTGAAAGGCAGGAGCGAGCTGTATCAAAACAACCTGCAAATCGTCGTCAACGAAGTCAGCGTCATAGATCCAGGCAAAGTCAACATCGACGATTTCCTCGCCCGGACCGAAAAGGATATTGACCAGATGTTCGCTCAGATTGTCGAGATTGTCGGGCGGATAAAGAATTCTCAGTTGAAGTCGCTGGCCGAGGGATTCCTGGCCGACGAGGAGGTCATGGCCAAGTTTCGCAAGGCCCCCGGCGGGGTCAAGCTGCATCACAATTGCATCGGCGGGCTGCTCGAACATACCCACAACATGCTGCGAGCGGCGCTGGCGATACTGCCCCTGTATCCTAAGGTTCAGGCCGATTTGGTCCTGGCCGGCGTTTTTCTTCACGATATCGGCAAGACCGATGAGCTCGAATACGATATGGCGTTTTCTTACACCGACACGGGGCAGTTGATCGGGCACGTTGTCCGAAGCTACCTGATGGTGCATCAAAAGGCCGATGCCCTGCGGGCCGCAGGCACGCGGATCGACCAGGAGGTCCTCGATTCACTCGGCCATATTATCCTCTCGCATCACGGCCAGTACGAGTTCGGCTCGCCAAAGCTGCCCGCAACCCCAGAGGCGTTTATGGTCTGCCTCATAGACGACCTCGATGCGAAGGTGGACCAGGTGACATCCGCGATTGACGAAGAGATGAGCGAAGGAAACTGGACCGCATGGAGAAACGCACTACAAACCAGGCTATACAGAAAAAGACTGGATTAGCTCGGTTTTTTTCTTTACCGCAGAGATCGCCGAGAACGCTGAGAAAAGGATATAGGAGACTTGTAGGGTGTGCACCGCACACCAAGACCGCATCACTTAGGAGTCCCTCGCAATCCGCACAGACATGGGTTCGGAGTCTTGAAAATGAGACCACGCAAACTTCTGCATCCACTTATTCTGTTGCTATCGTCCGCCTTATCACTGGCCCAACAATGGTATGCCGCCCCAAACGGCAGTTCCACAAACCCCGGCAACGAGAAAGAACCCTGGGACATTGCATCCGGCCTCGACGGCAGGCAGAAACTGTCCGCGGGCGATACGCTATATCTGCTTGGCGGAACATACAAACGGCGTCCGGAGGCCCTTTTCGAGGTGCGA
>JAFGTU010000214.1 GCA_016933985.1 Sedimentisphaerales bacterium
CGGCGCTAATATCTTTATCTGCGCTGCGTCTTATCAAGTCTTCCATGCCATAAGGATTATCTACGGCGGCTCATTGCGAGGAGCGGGCGACACTCTATGGCTTGCC
Organism: Sedimentisphaerales bacterium; assembly: GCA_016933985.1. Taxonomy (GTDB): domain Bacteria; phylum Planctomycetota; class Phycisphaerae; order Sedimentisphaerales; family Anaerobacaceae; genus JAFGCD01. The sequence continues at coordinate 107 of JAFGTU010000214.1, forward strand.
GTCGCCTCAGCCATCGGGGAGGCCCTGGTCCTGGGCCTTGGAGGCTGGCTCGCCGCGACGCTGCTGCCTTCATGGGGATACATGGGACCCTGGATAGCTGCCGCGGCCAGCATCGCCGCCATCGGATGGGCGAACCGCTGGCGATTCAAGAGCAACCGCTGGATGAAGATAGACTTGTTCAAGCGCCCCGTGCCCGTTGTGCCGGTTCAAGACGAAGGCATCGTTGAATAGGCGAACATCGCACCCCTGGTACGGAGTTCAGCGAGACGTCGTCTGATGAGTTGTCATCCGGATAGACTTGAAGTACTCGGCTATACGATTGGGCGTAGCATCGAAAATGATTCCTTCTATCAGAGCCATGATTCGGTCGATTGAGACGTGGCCGGCCTGATGCATGAAGTCGAGGGCGTTCAATGCCGCCAGTATTTCATATTCCTCATTGCCCTTGATTACCGATTCGAGCTTTTCAATGGCAAGATCCGTCTCGCCCAAATAGCCAAGCGCCTCGGCTGCAACGACTCGAATGTCAGGGAATTCGTCCTCAAGGAGATGCTTGAGCTTGTCCTTGGCGCCTTCCGCCTTGTCCTGAAGGATCAGGCACCCTGTTGCCGCCCAGTAACGCACTACCGGATGCCGGTCGTCACATGCTTCAATGAGCTTGCCTAACCCAGTTGCCTCTCTTGAGGTTGCCAAGTTGGCCGTCTGCAGGATCAGTTCGACCGGATATGCCTTGCTCTGTGCATAATCGTAAAGGGCGCCGTCCCCGGCCAAACGCCTGGACATCCCTTCCGGAATAAAGCCCGTATCTCGCATCCTCAGTATGTCGTCATCGAGCGTCTTTCGCATCGCCGCAAGCCTCGCCCCATAGCGGGTGTCACCGACAAGATTTTTGACCTCATACGGGTCGGCCTTGGTGTCGTAAAGCTCCTCGCTCGGCTTGGGCCGCCAGTAGCACGACTGAACCGCATTGCATTGCCCCTTGCGGTACGCCTCGTACCAGGACCGCATGCTCGGCATCACGTTGAAGGGATAACTATAGTGCTGTCCCCACGGTCGATGCGGGCTGTAGTTGCGAATGTAGCGATAGCGGCGATCACGAACCGCACGGACCGCATCGTATCGCTCGTCCATGCGCCCGCGAAAGAGGAAAACGTGATCACGCGGTTCGGCCCTTTGTGGCCCGAGAAATGCGCGGCCTTCGAAATGCTCCGGAATCGCAACGCCCGTCACGCTGAAAACCGTCGCCGGAAAATCGACGAAGGAAACCGGCTCATCCACCCATCCGCCCGGTTTCGTAGGCGCCAGGCCGGACCATTTTTTCGGAAAACGGATGATCAGGGGAACACGAGTGCCCGAATCGTGGATATTGCGTTTGCCGCGAGGCAGGGCCCCTCCGTGATCGGAGTAGTAAAAGACAATGGTATCATCGGCAAGCCCTTCCCTCTCCAGCTCATCCAGCAGCCGGCCCGCTTCTTTATCCATCAATGTCACATTATCATAATAGATGGACCAGTCCCTGCGGACTACCGGCGTATCGGGATGATATGGAGGCAACCGCACATCTTCCGGCGCCACGCGAGGCTTGGGCGGCAGGACGCCCTGCTTTCTGCGGCGATTCACAATGTCCTCCGTGAGCTGGCCTTCGTGACTGGCGGTTATATTGAAGACGGCAAAGAACGGCTGGCCGGCCTCCCGATTCTTATAGTGCGCCTTTGCGCTGCACTGGTCCCACACCGCTTCCTTGGCCCCCGAATGTAGGAAATTGTAGTCCGTTTTGGAATTGTTCGTGCAGTAGTAACCCGCCTGACGCATATAGACCGGATAGGGTTTGAACGAGCTGGGGATCAAGACCTTGCTGCGATGATTGTGTATTCCAAGCGAGCAGGCGTGCATGCCGGTAATCAGCGTCGAACGCGCAGCAGAACAGACCGGCGCATTGGCGAATGCATTGCTGTAACACACCCCCTCGGCGGCCAGGCGATCGAGATTCGGCGTATAGGCCAGCTTGTCGCCGTAGCAGCCCAGATACGGGCTGTTGTCCTCGCTCGTTATCCAAAGGATATTCGGCCTTGCCCGGCCTGCTTCCGCTCCGCCTGCAAACGCCGATTGTCCCGCGATGCCGGTCAATGACCCGGCCCATAGCGCCGCGCAGCCCGACCTCTTTAGAAACTGTCTTCTGCTCTGCCCGGTCATTATCAATGCCTTTCCACGACTCAAGCCTCTCAAAAGCTCGGCTCATCGGACAGCGCGGGGCCGCCTGTTACGGGTTTTATGATTATGTTGCGGACTGCACCGGCGGTCTGCCAAGTTGCAATGCCGAGCGGCTGGGAGAGATCGACCTCGGCCCGGATATCTATACGCCGCCCTTTGACATTGACGTTTACGAGGACCTCGTCGTCGAGCCACGCCTCGATCTTGTCCGGGGTGATGCGGAGGCGGACGTGATACCACTTGTTGTTCTCGAATGAGATCATTCGGGTGGTCTCGTTGTTTGCGGCGTCGTAGTAGTCGATATTCGAGATTCCGCAGAGACTTCCTCCCCATCCGCCGAGTATCAGCGAGCACGGCTTATCCCCAAAGGGGAATGTCAACCCGCAGAAGAAATCGCTCCCCTTGGTGCGCATCGCATCCAGGGTGATTTCATAGTCCATGCGAATAAGGGGACCCGTCCACGTAATTCCGGTCAAATCCTGGCCGATATCCATGTGAATCGCGCCGTCTTTGACGACGACCTCGCCCTGGCCGCCGAACTCGGTGATTTTCCACTTGCCGAGTGTCTTACCGTCGAAAAGGCTGGTCTCGGTTGTTATTGTCTCCGACGAGGCATCCCCTTGAGCAGCCGCGGTCGGCGCGACCTTGGATTCGTTTGGCTCGGCCTGTTCAGAGTCGTTCGGCTCATTCGGCGGCGCCGGTGAACCCGATTTGCTACACCCGCATAAGGTCAAAAGGGCCACCAATAGGATTGTAAGGACATCAAGGCCGACCGACCGAGGAACGAACAATATCGGTCGATGCGAGGTAGAATTGTTTGTGGCGTTTCTGGCAGTCATAATGTTTCTCCGGACATAAGGAAATTACCTTGAATTATGCTAACGGCAACGTCTATATTATTCAACAGCCATTTTGTTTTTGAGCAAGGGATTTTTTGGCCCGCCGGCGGCGGGATGTTCCACAAAGAAATTAGGAAAGATCAAAGGCCGGGCGGACGATAAAGTCTTTGGGCGCGCTGCTAACCGCCGGGCGCCACATGCAGCGAATCGTTTGGAGGATAGGGGCAATCCCGGAGATGGACAAAAGAGAATACAGAAAATAATGAAAAAGACGCTATTCGTAACAATATGCTGCTTGATTCTCAAAGCCGCGGCCTCAGCGAGCGGCGATGAGACGCTTGCAAATGAGGGCAAGAACGGGCTTTACGCAAAGTCGATCGAGCAGGTGCTTCGCCTGCCGCCGGAGGAGGTCGATCTCGCGACGGCGGCGATGATTGTCTCCGAACAATGGAGCGACCTCGTCCCCGGGCGAAGGCACATCGAGACGCTTGACGATATGGCGATTGAGATTCGACAAAGGCTCAGGGATAAGAGGCTGAAGCTCAACTATCAGGCCATCCCGGTGATAAACGAATATCTCTTCGACGAGCTGGCCTACAAGCCGCTC
>JAFGTU010000032.1 GCA_016933985.1 Sedimentisphaerales bacterium
ACGAACTCTATCGACTTGAAAAGACAATCAAAGGCACAGGCGACGAAAAGCTCCTGGCCGATTGGCGCCGACTACAGACCTCCGACCACTTCTATTATATGTGCACCAAGTACTTCGCCGACGGTGACGTGCACAAGTATTTCAATCCGTATGACTCTCCATACGACTCATACATCAATTTTATGAATGTACTTGGCAACCTCCGGAGCCGCTGCGCCGAACCGAGACCGCCCTTGGGGGGCACATTTCTCGAGGTACCGACGGGCCACAAACCGCCGGATGTTTCGGCTGGTATTGTCGCTTGAATCAGTCGTGTCTGTCTCATCGACCAAAAACCGGATGAGTGGGGACAAACTGTGCGAACATTGCAGAGAACCAAAGACTGTACAACGCTGTCAATTCAGACGGCGAATCTGCCGTTCGATGAGCTGCTTGAAAAAGAGTGGCTGTTGACAAACGGCTCTGGTGGTTACGCCGCCTCAAGCATAATCGGTTGCAACACGAGGAGGTATCACGGCCTGCTCATCGGCTCGCTAAATCCTCCCGTCAACAGAGTAATGGCGCTCGCCAACTGCATGGAAATGGTCGTCCGCAACGGCAGGGTATTCAACCTCGCTGGTTTTGAATTCGAAGATAAGATAGCCCCTGAAGGCGTCAAATATCTCAAACAGTTCCGCAAAGATACAGCCGTACACTTCGATTACGAGATTGATAATATTCACCTGACAAAATCTGTATACCTCCTGCGCGACAGCAACACGGTGGCCGTCGGGTACGACTTTTCGTCTGTCACCGACCCGTTCGATTTCATCGTCAGGCCATTTGTCGGCCTGCGAGACTTCCACTTGCTCCAGAAGTCCTATGCACCGCTTGTTGCCAAGCCGATCGATGACGGAGTTCTGGTCCGCCACGATGTGCCCGCAAGCTGTGAGCTTCGCATCAAATGCCCCGATGGCTCTTTCGAGAAAGACCGCCAGTGGTGGTTCAATTTCGTGTATCGCTGGGACCAGCGCAGAGGACAGGAGTTCACCGAAGATCTGTGGACACCGGGCTTCTTCAGGTGGACCATAAGCGAGCCCCGGAGGGTTTTGCTGTGGGCGAATCTGTCCACGAAGGTGAACGCCGATGAAGAAGGAGTAATAGACCTCGACTCGGTCAATAAAGAGCTGCAGGACTACGACCGGCACATCCTGGCGAACACCAACGGAGACACTATCCTGCGAACACTCTGCCGGTCGGCCGACCAGTTCGTAACAACACGCTGTCACAACGGAGACGAAAGAACCACAATATTGGCCGGATACCCGTGGTTTGCCGACTGGGGCAGAGATACATTTATTGCATTGCCTGGCCTGCTGCTTGCCACAAAACGCTACGACGAGGCCCGCGAAGCACTTGTCTCGTTTGCCAAAGCCGCCAGCGACGGTATGATTCCAAATCGTTTCGACGACTATGACAACGCTGCGCATTTCAACAGTGTCGATGCGTCCCTTTGGTTTGTCAACGCCGCCTTTGATTATCTGAAAACGACCAATGATGCCGAAACGTTCAACAGCCGGCTTCTCTCGACTGTTCGCCGCATCATCGATTCGTATAGGAAGGGAACCCGCTTCGGCATTTGCGCCGACGAGGACGGCCTCATCAACGCCGGAAACGCCGAGACCCAACTTACTTGGATGGATGCCAAATACGCCGACACCGCCTTCACGCCGCGATATGGCAAGCCCGTCGAAGTCAATGCCCTCTGGTATAATGCCCTGATGCTGCTTGCAGAATACAGCACCGAGTATGAAACTGAAAATATGAAGTATTCCAAGTATTCATTCCATTCACTGGCAAGCAACGTCAGGCAAAGTTTCAATGCACTGTTTTGGAACGACGAGCTTGGTCGGCTGAACGACTGTATTTTGCCGGACGGCACGGTCGATTCGAGCATGCGCCCCAACCAGATATTTGCCGTCTCTTTGCCCTTCTCACCGCTGACCCCTGCCCGCCAGGCCAAGGTGGTAAAGGCAGTCGAGAAGGAACTGCTTACCCCTTACGGCCTAAGGACACTCAGTCCTGCCGACAAACGCTACGTCGGCACATACACAGGCCCGCAGCACGATAGAGACCGTGCCTATCACCAGGGAACGGTCTGGCCGTATCTGATGGGCCCCTTCATCGAAGCGTACCTCAGGGTCAACCGCCACAGCAGAAAGGCCAAAAAGCAAGCATCTTGCTTCATCAGGCCTTTGCTGGAACACCTGACAAACGACGCCTGCATTGGTCAGCTCTCTGAGATATTCGACGCCGACCCACCCCATAGACCGAGGGGCTGCTTTGCGCAGGCGTGGAGCGTCGCCGAGCTTATAAGAGCATATCTGCTCATAAATAGTTGACTTGCAGCACAAACTCGCTTCGTCCCGACACTGCCAGCCGGGTAATCGGTCAGTCCGAAGTCATAAGGACGTCTCACGGCCTTACGGGTGTGCAGGCCCATGTGTAGCTGTTCGGCTGAAACCTCACTATTTCACTGCAGCGGCTTACCACGTATAGGCCCTGAAGCGGCGTTCGTCGGAGGTGATTGTAATTTTGCCCGCGGCGTTGTTACCACCGTCGAGCCATCCGGTGATATACAAATCGCCCATGACGTTGCGGACGCGGCTGGTCTCCGAATTCGTCTCCAGAATCGAAAACCCACCGTGACCTATGAAGTACAGCTTAGTCGTATCCTCGCCGTTTTCATCACTATAGATTCGCTCGGGTACGATATTCCCCTTGAAGCTGGCCGCCATCACCTGGTGGTCCAGTGTCTTCGATATCCAATACTGCCCGGACCACTGGCCTTCTATTGTGCCGTCGGGCAAGATGGCCAGTTGGATGCTTCCCCGTTTCTGCTGGTCCTCCCATGCGTCCGTCATGAATTGAAGCGCCCCAGCAAGCTGCGGCTGGTCTGGGCTTGGTGTCCCAATCGGCTTCTTTTTCAGTTCGATTAAGTTCTTCGTCCACTGCCGCCACGGTGGCGATGTGTCCTTCTCGCCCGTCGTCAGATCGATACCTTCCCCCGTCATTACGACGTAAATGACCAGGCCTATAAGGACAACAATCAGCAGCGACAACAGCATAATATACCCGCTTCGCCACGGCGACCGGATATAGTCTGTCTCCCGTCGGTCCATCCAAATACTTCCCTTCTTAAAACAATTGCCGTAGCGTTTTTCGCCGCTTGGTGTTCTACTCGCATCGCTGCGATTCTACAATCACACCCAACACCCGGCAATCACAATTTCGGGAATATTAGCCCGGCTGTGTGAGGGCCAAATCGTAGTCGTGACCCCCGCCAGGAATCACGAAGGCCGACAATTGCAAACGCAAGACCGCATGGTTTGAACCTCTGAAGTTTTGCTTCTAACTTGACGGTCTTTCCAAATCCCAATAGAATCCTTATCCTGTTTGCGATACGTAATGTGAAGCCGTATTTAGAGTGAACTATGGCGACGGTAAATGAAAACTTCCTGAAGCTCCAGGCGGGCTATCTCTTCCCGGAGATAGGCAAGAGACGACGACAGTTTTCCGCTGAGCGCCCCGAGGCGAAGATAATCTCGTTGGGGATAGGCGACGTTACCCAGCCGCTGGCGCCGGCGGTGATTGAGGCGATGCACAGGGCGGTCGATGAAATGGCTCGCAGGGAAACCTTTCGCGGCTACGACGACGGCGGCATCGGTTACGAATTCCTGCGCAAAGCCATTCAGCAAAACGACTATGCCGCCCGCGGCGTCGATATCGAGCTTGATGAGATATTCATCTCCGATGGTGCGAAATCCGATACGGCCAATATGCAGGAGATTTTCGGTCTTGACAATATCGTTGCCGTGACCGACCCCGTCTATCCCGTCTATGTCGATACCAACGTAATGGCAGGGCGCACCGGCCCGGCGGCAGGGCGAGGTACCTATGAAAAAATCGTCTATATGCCCTGCACCGAGGAAAACGGCTTCGTTCCGGAGCTTCCCACGCGAAAAGTCGATCTGGTTTACCTTTGCTTTCCGAACAACCCGACCGGCGCCGTGGCGACCAAGGAACAGCTTGCAGAATGGGTCGAATACGCCAAAGCGAACCAGGCGGTCATTCTCTTTGATGCGGCCTATGAGGCGTTTATCTCCGAGCCGAAGATACCGCACTCGATTTATGAAGTCGATGGCGCCAAGGACGTGGCGATAGAGTTCAGGAGCTTTTCAAAAACGGCCGGTTTTACCGGCGTCCGCTGTGCATTTGCCGTTGTGCCGAAACAGTTAAAGGCTCGCACGAAAGACGCCAGGGCGGTCGAATTAAATCCACTCTGGGCCCGAAGGCACTGCACAAAGTTTAACGGTGTTTCATATATAACGCAGTGCGGTGCAGCGGCTGTTTACAGCAGGGAAGGCAAACGCCAGACGCAGGAGATAATCGACATCTATATGCAAAACGCCAAACTCATCCGCGAATCGCTCGCGACCATCGGCTATACCGTCTATGGTGGTGTCAACGCGCCATACATCTGGCTGAAGACACCGAACGGCGTGGGCTCGTGGGAATTCTTCGACAAGCTGCTCGCCGAGGCGAACGTCGTCGGCACACCCGGGGCCGGCTTCGGCCCGGCCGGCGAAGGGTTCTTTCGCCTGACCGCCTTCGGCGACCCGCAGAACATCAAAGAGGCGCTGAAAAGAATTGAGGCAATGTCCCTATGAACAGGCACACTGCATACATCGGCTTGGGCAGCAATCTCGGCGAGCGCGAAAACCTCGTCAAAAACGCCCTGCGGATGCTCCGCCAGCTCGACGATATCAAAGTCGCTCGGACCAGCGAGCTTATCGAGACGGCGCCGTTGGCTGGTATCGACCAGCCTCCATACATCAACGCCGTCGCCGAGATCAAGACACCGCTCAGCGCACAGCAGCTTCATCAAAAGCTCGTCGAGACCGAGAATCTCTTGGGCAGGAAGAGAGAAGGTAAATGGGGCTCGCGAACGGTTGACCTCGACCTGCTGCTTTTCGAGGATGAGATTATCCAGACGGATGAGCTGACCATTCCGCATCCGCAGATGCACCTGCGCTCGTTTGTATTGCAGCCGCTCTGCGAGTTGAGCAGCGACTTAGTGCACCCCTACTTGAAGGTCACAGTTGGTGAGCTTGCGAAGCGCCTCAGCGGACGTGACTTCTTCATAGATGAGGGCAGGCCTCAGGTTATCTGCATCGCAGGCATTATCGGCTCAGGAAAAACGACGCTGGCAGGCAGGTTGGCCGAGCTGCTTGATTGCCCCACTATCTTCGAGGCCTACGACACAAATCCGTTTCTGCCGAAGGTCTATGCCGGCGAAAAACACCTCGCTTTGGATTCGCAGCTTTACTTTCTTACCAGCAGAGCAGAGCAGCTTAAGCCCGATGCGCTGGAAAACGGCGTGCGGGTCATAGCCGACTACATTTTTGAAAAGGAGCTTATCTACGCGAAGCTGCTGCTCGGCGATGAGCAGTTGAAGCTCTATGAGAAGCTCTACGAACCGGTTGCTCCGACGGTGACACGTCCGGTCTTAGTAATTCACCTTGTCGAATCGCCGGATGTTTGTCTTGAGCGGATACACAGGCGAAACCGGCTTTACGAGCAGCAGATTCAGCAGGACTTTCTGGCACAGCTGGCCTCCGGCTATGAGCAGTTATTCGCGGATTACGATGCGGCACCGGTGATTCGTCTAACGCATTTCGATGCAAATGACCGGTCGGCACTCGAGCATCTGACACAGCACATAAGGTGCTATACGGCCCAGTTATGTCACTGCGAGCAGGCCGGTGACGAAGCGGTTTAATAGATTCGAGCAAGACCCTGTCATTCCCGCGAAAGTGGGAATCCATAAGCTCCGAAGTACAGTCTCGTTAGAATGCCTGAATATGGAAGTTGTTGGGACTATCACCGAGGTGCGGGCGGCGGTCGGCCGCGCGCGAAACAGCGGCAGGACAATTGGTCTTGTGCCGACGATGGGAGCATTGCACGTTGGCCACGTTTCCCTGATTGAACGCTGCGTAGAGGACGGCCATTTCACTATTGTCAGTATATTCGTCAATCCGACGCAGTTCGGCCCCGGCGAGGATTTTGAGAAATACCCCCGGCCTCTCGATGCCGACCTGCAAATCTGTCAAGAGCACGAGGTTGACCTTGTCTTTGCACCTGCTGCCGCCGATATGTACCCATCGGAGAATCTTAGCTGGGTAAACGTCGAGAAAATGACCAGCTCGCTCTGCGGGCGTTCGCGCCCGGGGCATTTTCGCGGTGTGGCGACGGTATGCGCGAAACTCTTTAACATAGCCCAGCCCGATGTCGCGTACTTCGGCCAAAAGGACGCCCAGCAGGCCGTCGTCATAAAAAAAATGGCAGCCGACCTGAATTTCCAAATGCAAATCGTTGTCTGCCCGACCATCCGCGAAGCCGACGGCCTGGCCGTCAGCTCACGCAACCAATACCTCAGCTCCCGGCAGCGAAAAGACGCCGCTTGTCTCTACAGGGCGCTCGAAAAATGCAAATCACTCGTTAGGTCTGGCACGACGGACAGCAAGACCATCATCGCCGAGATGACAAAGACAATCGAAGCCGTCCCGTCGGTTGACGATATCGAATACATCGAAATCGTCGATGCCAAATCGCTCGAGCCGCTGGCGGCGGTCACTCAAAAGGCGCTCGTTGCACTTGCAGTCCGCATCGGCCCCGCCCGCCTCATCGACAACATTCTGCTGGACGCACCGGACGATTGAAATATAATGGCCGTCAAACGCCGAAACTTTCGCTGCTGAGGAAAAATATGCTTGTCAAAATGCTCAAAAGCAAACTCCACGGCGCAACGGTCACCGATGCAAAGGTCCACTATACCGGCAGCATCCTGATTGACGAAAAGCTGATGCACGAGGCCTGGATTGCCTCTTATGAGACCGTTCTCGTTGCCGACGTGACCAACGGCAATCGGCTCGAGACTTATGCCCTGCCCGCACCTGCCGGCTCGGGGCAAATCGTCATGCTCGGTGCCGCCGCGAAACTGATACAGCCGAAGGACGAAGTAATTATCTTCAGCTTCTGCTATTGCGATGCCGATGAAGTAAAGGAAGCTAAACCCAGAATCATCATCGTCGACGAGAACAACGGCGTAAAGGAAAGCAAGTAGGGCGGCCTCTGCCATCGTCTTGTTTTGCCGCTCGGCCGAGCATCTGCGAATGTATCCCGAACTTTTCAGATTGCCTTTTACGCAGCTTACCGTAAAAAGCTACGGCTTGATGATGGTCATCGGCTTTCTGAGCGCCGTTGCAATCATCCGCCGCCTTAGCAGGGACATTACCCCCGACCCGCAAATGATAACCAACGCCTCGCTGTATGCTCTTGTTGCCGGCGTGGTCGGTGCACGCCTGTTCTACGTCCTGCATTATTTTCAGGAATTTTGCAGCCAGCCGCTGGCGGTATTTGCAATATGGAAAGGCGGCTTGGAGTTGCTCGGCGGCGTATTCGGTGCTATCGCCGTCATCATTTTGTATCTCATCTATCACAAGCTGCCGCTCCGCCAGTATCTGGACATCCTTGCGATAGGGCTGATGGCAGCACTGATGTTTGGGCGCATCGGCTGCTTCCTCAACGGCTGCTGCTACGGCAAACCCACCGACCTGCCCTGGGCCGTGCGGTTCCCGTATAACTCGCTCGCCTATGGGAGCCAGGTCTGTCCTGACCTGCGCCGAAACAGGTTGGAGGCTCAGCTTCAGTTGCCCCAGGAATACTTCGGCTACGCCAAAAAAGATGGAACATTTGAGCCGGGGCTAAAGCCCGAGGAGTATCTCACGGAGGACCAGATAAACTGGCTCGAACACGAGGGGAAATGGCGCTCGCTGCCCGTTCACCCCACCGAGCTTTACTCCTCGGCAAATGGCGCATTGCTCTGCCTTATTCTGTATCTGTTCTGGAGGAGGGGGCGCAAAGCCCAAACGGCTGGCAAAGCCCGCCTCTTCGTAAAGCCGGGCTGCACCTTTGCCCTGATGTTCATCGTTTACGGACTGACCCGCTTCTTTATCGAGTTCCTCCGCGACGACAACCCCTTCGAGTATGCGTGGTGGGCCGTCTACAAAGGCGGCACCATTTCCCAGAGCCTGTCAATCTATATGATTCTCTTCGGCGTTGTGCTGGTGCTCATCTTCAACAAGCTCGCCGTCGTGTCGGCCGGCCGCCACGCCCCCGCGAAAAAAAAAAGAACTAAAACGCACATGCGGCCATATATACTCTAAACAAATACAAGCCGAATTCGTAAATAAGCTGAAAGAATGGGGCTATACGACAGAGACTATACACAGCAGGACTACAGGCGGCGGTACCCCTCTGCCCCACAGATGCACTTCGGCCTGCCCCGAATGACAAAGGCCGTCAAAATACTCCTCACCGTTAACATCGGACTCTTCTTGCTTAACGTCATTCTCACTCCCACCGACGGCTCGTTGTCAATTATTGACCGGTTCCTCACCGTCAACCCGACCTCGCTTTTCCGTGCCCTGCAGGTCTGGCGACTTGTTACTTACCAGTTTATCCACTGGGGACTCTGGCATATCCTGGTCAACATGCTCGGTCTCTACTTTCTCGGCCCCGTCCTCGAGCGCCACTGGGGAACAAAGAGATTCACAATCTTCTATCTTTCCTGCGGAGCGGTAGGTGGGCTGTTTTATATGTTGCTGGTCGCCGTCGGTTTTCTCAAGGCAGGCCCGATGGCCGGTGCCTCAGGAGCTGTCCTCGGCCTTCTCGCCGCCTGCGCAATACTCTTTCCGCAATTTATCGTCTTTCTGCTCTTTATCCCGATCCCCATCAGAGTTGCCGCCGTCATTGTGATTTTCATTGCGACTGCGACAATACTGGCCCGTGGTGCAAACGCAGGCGGTGAAGCCGCACACCTTGCCGGCATCTTCGCAGGCGGCGCCTATGTGCTCACCGAGAAATGGCGCACAAATCTGAAGCTGCGGCTAAAGGCCGGGCGATGGGAAAGAAATATCGAGCAGGAAAGAAAACTACGCATCGAAGTTGACCGCATCCTCAAAAAAGTCCACGACCACGGCATACAGTCACTTAGCCCTGCCGAAAAACGCGCCCTCAAAAAAGCCACCCGCCTCGAACAATCGCGAACCCACCCGTAATCTCACCCGTGTTTCCGCATCCTCATCATCTCCATCAAGCCCTTGGACCTGTTGTATACAGAATAGGTGCACGGCAAACTCAAAAAAATGGGTTTTGAGACGAGCGGAGGCGGGTGAAAAATTTTCTCAATATTTTCCATTTTTTTCTTGACATTGCGCGGGGGGGTATACATTTTGCAAAGTTGCAATTTAGGAAGAGAAAAAAGGGATAATGATGAAAGCGGACCACGCCCGCACATCAAAGCAGCCAATCGGGGGATATAAAAGTGGGGCCGTCTGCGCACAATCGGCTATAAGGGAGGTCCAACAATGACTAAGAGGGGTTTCATTTTACGCTCGGCTGTCATCTGCTGCATTCTTCTTTTTGCAGTCCTGCTGGTTATCGCCATTTCCGCAAGAGGCCAGAGCAGCGCAGAGCTTCAGCAGGCGAAGGATAGTGCGATATCGCTGCTTCAGGCGGGTGATTTCGAA
>JAFGTU010000215.1 GCA_016933985.1 Sedimentisphaerales bacterium
GACGAGCCGACAAACCACCTGGATATTGCAAGCCGGGAAATGCTCGAAGCCGCACTGCAAGACTACGCCGGGACAATGATCCTCGTCAGTCACGACCGCTACTTCCTCGACCGTATTGCAGATAAAATGTTGGTCGTCGGCACGGACCCGCTCGGCGCTCGATGCCTTGGTAAGACAGAATTCGTCGGCATAAAACCCGTCTATTCATACTACGCATCACTGGTGCGCAATCGCGTGGAGACTAAGCAGCAGGAGCAGGCATCAGGCGGCGCAGCCCGACGAAAACGCCGCCCCGCCGTTGCCGGGAAAAAAACCAGGCTCAAAACACCCGAAGAATTGAAACGCTTCAACAAGTACTCGCTCCATCAGATAGAGGAAATGATAACCCGGCACGAGCAGGACCTGGCCGAGATGAAAGAGCAGTTCGGCAACGCAGAAATCTACAGGAACCCCGAACAGCTCACGCAACTTAAGAGCAGCTTCGACGCCAAAAACGCCGAGCTGGACCTGCTCTACAGAGCATACGAGCGAAGGATAGACTGAGAGATTCTTACGGGGAAAAGAACTACCTCACCTTCAATGCAAAAAGTCTATTCTGCGTGGGCAGGTAGAATACGCCATCTTCGACAACCGGCGTAATACCGACCGATCTGAGTCGCGAACGGGAGATAACCTCTTTTTCCAGGCCGGCCCTCAGTACCCAGAGAACACCGTTCTCCGTACTCGCATACACCTTCCCATTCACAACCACCGGCGAGGCGGTCCACACTCCGGCATCGAGTTCGTGCTGCCAAAGGTGTTCGCCCGTATCGGCATCAAAGCAGTGCAGCCGCCCCGTGAAATCCGCGATATAAGCAAGCCCGCCTGCAATCGCCACATCGACAATGCTGCGATCAACCTTCTTGCTGGCCCATATCTCCTCGCCGGTCGCCGCATCCAGACAGGAGAGCATACCCTGCCCCGGACCGTGAATAGGGCTCTGGCCGATGCAAATGTAAATACGGCCATCGTGAATCGCCGGAGTGGAAATGATCTCGCTCGGCCCGTCCGGGCTTTTGTTGGTATGATTGGCGTAGGGTATATCCCGTCCGTCCCGACTGCGATAATCGGAAGGATTGCAGTCATGCTGCCATATCTTCTTGAGCGTCCGCAATTCGTCGCCGGCCTTCGACAAACCGAGAGGCTCAAACGCATAGAGAATCCCGTCGCCGGCCCCAAAAAGTATCATATCTCGCTCGTTGATTCTTGTAGCCACCGGCGACGACCAGTGCCCGTGAAACATTCGCTTGCCGATAAGCTCCCCGTCCGTTGCGGCAAGCCTACCGGTCCGCTTGTCCAATACGATCAGGCTCGGCGCCAGCGGATTGGCGACGTACTTATGCTTGTCGTCCTGGCCGTTGGACGTGCACGCATAGAAATAGTCGCCATGCAGCAGGCCGCTGCTGCCGCAAACATCGTGCGGGACGACCGCAACCTCCTTGATCATGTCAAATTGCCATACGATGTCTCCGTCCTGCGCGGTCAGCTTGTAGCCTGCATCCGACGGAACACCCATATACTCAGCCTCCCTGCAAAAAGGCCCGTCATTGCCGTCGCCCTGCCCGTTGCGATCCAAACACAGCACATCCCCGCGGGGACCGACGATATACAGGTACTTCCCGTCGATGGCCGGCCTCGAACAAACGCCGCATTTCCACTGATTGAAATGATACGGAGGCTCAACACCCTTCATATATCGCGGAATCGGCAGTTGCCAAATCATCTCGCCGTTCGCAGCATCCATACACATCACAATTCCGCCGCCGGTCCGCTTGACGGCCGGGTGTTTCAGCTCCAGATCATTGATCCCTATGAACACCCGCCCCCCGTCAATTCTGGGCATTGTGTATTGATGCGTCCCCAATCGAACCTCCCACAGCAAATCTTCCGAGCGAAACGCATCCGGCAGCGCAGATTCCTCAGAACCCGCCCCATACGCCGAACCGACAAGCTCACCAAAAAGCAGCCCCGAAATCAGGAGAAGATGCCCGATTCGCCGGGCCTTGTCTCTGCATCGTGTTCCACCTGTAAAAGTCATACCGACTGCCATTCCGTTCCTTTCAGCCAACTTCATCTGTACCGTTTGCCGGTCCCCAACCTGCACACATCCGCACTGACTCTGATCCCTCTTATAATATCACCGCTGCTTTGAAGACTCAAGCCTTTCCGTTTATAGCGGTGCAGAATGAACATGGGGCAATCAAAATGAACGTTCCGCCGAAGTTTGACATTGCAACCTCCTTCGATTTGATTAAATTGTATCAGGTAGGTTCTTTGCAGGCGTCGGTTGGCTTTCTATGATGTCGAGAATGCTATGGCGTTTTGTTACGGATGATTGGAAGGTTGTCATGCTGAGCCGAAAAGCCGGAATAGCAGCTTTGCTCGTGGCGGTGTTAGTCTCCTCGGCTGTTCCTGCACAACCGGCGCTGACTATTGTGGCCGACGGGAAGGCGGCGGCGGTGATTGTCGTTTCATCGAAGGCATCGCCTGCCGCGACAGAGGGGGCGGAAATAATACGCGACCATCTGCTCCGGATTTCCGGCGCTCGGCTCGATATCCTCAAAGAAAACGAGCTGCCGGATGTAAAGGTGGAAAACGGCCGCGTCGAAGCCGGTACGACGGCACAAGCCTTTATCCTCGTCGGCGAGGGGAACTTGACGACGAAACTCGGCACAACAAGCAAAGGACTCGGACCGGGAGGCATCCGGATTCGCACCTTTGACAACGGCCTGGCCATGCTCGGACCCGACGATAGAACCCCTTCCGACCCCTACGGAACCCGATACGCGGTGACAACATTTCTCGAAAACGAGCTTGGCTGCCGATACCTTTGGCCCGGAGAAACCGGAAAGGTGGTGCCGAGGAAAACAACGATAACAATTGAACCGCTCGACATCCGTTTCACGCCCTTCTATGAACAGC
>JAFGTU010000216.1 GCA_016933985.1 Sedimentisphaerales bacterium
GCTTTACCTTTCAGATTTTTTCAGCAAGTGTAAGGTCATGTCCTTTTCTATGCAACTCCACCTACCCATTTCCCGGATGTACCAAAACAACAAGGCAATAAGATTTATCCGGGTTTCCACAGCAGATTTACTGGACTGCTCCTATGGTTCTCGCACGAAAAGGGCCTGCCATCAAGCAGTCAATGTTATGCGCAAGATTATCAGGAGGAAACGTATCAATTACGTGATTGGCACCTCTATCAAGGGTTACTCTGATAGAGCGTACGTAACTTGGACGACGAGAAACCTTAATGTTGTCCAGGCCGGATGCTTTATCCCGGCGCCTTACGTGCCTGTAGTCTGCAGAACGCTGCCAAGACCATTATAGACACGAGGGCTCAGCTCGGAGGGATTCACCTAATTGGCCTGTTGTCTTTAGGACATTAATTTTTTTTCTTACCGATGAATTTTGCATTGACATGGCGAACTTAAAGTAGTAAACTTGAGTAATATAACGCAGCTTATTCGTTCACGGTTGCTATGCTATAGGGGTGTTAGAACTATCCTGGAGGTAGTGATGTCCGTTGTTTTTTCCGGAGCTGGCTGCTCGGTCAGTAGATTCATATAAAGGGTAGTCCGTTATCGTCTCTGATTTCCGCAACGATCTGTTCTCAACTGCTTCGTGGCTGGCCTCATGCTTGCGCCGGGAAGCTGTTCTGTCCCGGCGTATGAAAGAAGAGGCACTTGTCGTTTAGCTGTTGCATGTTCGGCAGTGTTCTCCGAGAGAACTGGAAAGGAAGAATATACAATGAAGATCACCCGTCGCGACTTCCTGAAGTATTGTACGGCCTCAGCCGCCGCCCTGGGGCTAAGCGCATCGAGCTTGCGGCGTCTTGAAGCAGCGCTGGCAAGCGAGGGAGCGCCAACAATCATCTGGCTTCACGGCAGCGGCTGCCAGGGCGATTCGGTTTCCTTTCTGAATCTTTTTGCGAATTTGGATCCGGTCGGCGATGTGACGGCAGGCGCCGTTGTTCTGGACTATGTGAATCTGGCTTATCACACGGTGCTGATGGCTTCTGCGGGCCAGACCGCTGTAACAATGGCTATGCAAGCCCGCCGAATGGGAAGTTACGTACTTGTGTGTGAAGGGGGCGTTCCCACCGCCTTCGACGGGCGCGCCTGCAGCATACTGACCAGCAACGGCGAAGAGAAGACATACCAACAGATGGTCCTCGAGCTCGGCTCTGATGCGGCGGCGGTTCTGTGCGTGGGGACATGTGCCTCATACGGAGGTATCCCCAGGTCGGTTTATCCGGCATCGATGCCCGCTCCGGCCGAACCCGTCGGCCCGACAGGAGTCCTCAGCGTCAAGGAGGCATTGGCGGCGGGAGGAGTTTCTGTGCCTTTGCTTGTCAATATACCGGGCTGCCCTTCGCACCCGGCATGGGTCGCCTGGGCCGTCGTACAACTGATTCTGGGCAACACTATTGAGCTGGACAGCTATGATAGGCCGACGGCCATCTACGGCAACAAGGACATCGATTCCGTGACTCTCAACATCCATGAGCATTGTCCCCGCAACGTGAACCTGGGTCCGCCGAACGAAAGAGCGACGACCTTCGGCCAGGACCACAAGTGCCTTGAGGACCTTGGCTGCAGGGGGCCTATGACATATTCCGATTGTCCGGCCCGCAAATGGAACAACGGGGAGACAGGACCGGCAAACTGGTGCATCGATGCTAACGCACCGTGCATAGGCTGCGTCGAGCCGGACTTTCCCGGCGGGGGTTTCTACTCGTAAGGAATGAAGATCCAAGGAGATCGTTTTATGAAATTCACAATCGCTTACGATCCGGTAACTCGCATCGAGGGGCATCTCAAGATCGAGTTGACGATAGACAAAGTCGCCGGCAATCAGCAAATAGTTGACGCCAAGGCCAGCGGTGGACTTTTTCGAGGTTTCGAGAAGCTCCTGATAGGTCACGACCCGCGCGACGCGCAGCATATCACCGAACGGATATGCGGTGTCTGTCCGGTAGCCCACGGTGTGGCATCGGTCAGGGCGCAGGATGACGCTTTCGGCACGGTCATCCCGGCAAATGCCCGCATTATGCGCAATCTTGTGAACGGTTCGAATTTCGTCGAGTCGCATATACTTCACTTCTATCTGTTGGCTGCGCCGGACTTCGTCGAGGGCCCGGCTATGCCGCCCTGGCAGGCTGACTGGAAGACCGACAGGCGATTCTCGAAGGCCGACAACGATGCTCTGATGGGGCATTATCTTCAGGCTCTTACCATGCGGCGCAAGGCGGACCAAATGACAGCCCTGTTCGGCGGCAGAGCACCGCATCCGCCGGCTTATATACCGGGCGGCTTCACCTGCACGCCCAGGCAGGAGCGGATCGATGCCTTTGACGCCTTTCTCGACGAGCTGATCCCTTTCATACAGAACACGTACATCCCGGACGTGGAGTTTCTTGCTGCCAAGTATGACGACTATTTCTCCGTAGGCAAAGGACACGGGAATTTGCTTTCCTACGGGGTCTTCGATTTGAATGCGGACGGAACGAGCAGACTGCTGGCCCGGGGCCAGGTGGTGGACGGCTCCAGGACTCCGGTGACTCTGGATGCAGCGAACATTACCGAACACGTGGCACATTCGTGGTTTGCGGGCAATTCGGCTCTCAACCCGTCTGTCGGCGACAGTACGCCGGAGAATCCGAAGAATGATGCCTATTCATGGCTGAAGGCTCCTCGTTATGCTGACAAGCCTTATGAGGTCGGGCCGCTGGCGCGCATGTGGGTGAACGGCGATTACCAGAACGGGGTCTCGGTCATGGACCGCCATTTGGCGCGTGCTTATGAAGCGTTGAAAGTCGCCCAGGCTATAAAGAGCTGGGTGACCGAGCTTGACCCTGCAGGGCCCGTCTATACCCAACCGACACCCCAGACGCTTGTCAGCGGTGTCGGTCTGACAGAGGCGCCGCGAGGAGCACTGGGGCATTGGCTGGATGTGGATGGCGACGGCAGGTTGGCTCACTATCAGGTCATCTCACCGACGACTTGGAACTGCTCGCCGCGAGACAACAAAGGTGTCCCCGGTCCGCTGGAAGAAGCGCTGCTTGGAACGCCCATTGAGAATCCGGACGAGCCTGTCGAAGCGATGCGAGTCGTTCATTCGTATGACCCGTGCCTTGACTGCGCGACGCACGTGATCAAGCCGGGGAAAAAGGCCAAGGTTTTCAGGATGTGAGTCAATCAGATGATTTCGTGCAATACCGAAAATCTAAGAATCGTGATTGTCGGCCTTGGCAACGAGTTGCTTGGCGACGACGGAGTGGGTCTGCACGCTGTACGGGAACTCCGGAAGAATCCTCCTGCGGGTGTTCAGGTGGCTGAGGTTGGGACAAGGGTTTTCCACGCACAGCACCTTATCGAAGACGCAGATTTGGTCATTGCGATAGATGCGGTGCGTGGAGGCGGCCGGCCAGGCTCTATATATCGATTGTACGCCGAGAATGCCCACATTCAGAGGTCTTATTCGCTTCATGATATGGGAATTGCCGGATTGGTGCGGGCCATGCCGGAAGATTCCAAGCCATGCGTCATCATCCTGGGAATCGAGCCCGAGACAATCGACTATGCAATCGAGCTTTCGCCGACTGTGCGGTCGGCATTGAAACGAGTCGTTAGCGCGGCTCACCAGATTATTAGGGATATACGAGACAGCGGACTATCGAGCCTTAATGAAGGTCTTTTGCACGTCCGCGACAACAAATAAAGAGGATCCGACGATGAAGCGTCCTTTGCTCAAAAGCATAACGAATCTCCTGCTAATGCTCTCTTTGTGTTCTGTTGTTGCAGTAACCGCCGAGGCGGCGGATGATAATCTAAATATAATATTCACAACCACCGATGCAGGGGGGCAATACGGCAACAGGCATATCCACGTCGTGTGGCTAGCGAATACCAGCGGCACCTTCGTCAGCACCGCAGGCACTAACGTCAGCAATAATCGAGCCGTCTGGGCCTACACGCGCAAGGATTCCTTCCAGACCTGGTGGACGTCGGCCCGTCAGGAAGATATCGACGCACGCACAGGCGCAACTCAGACGAGCTACAAAACATACAACATCGACTGGAATTTCAGAAAGCTGGACAATTCTGTAATCCCGGACGGCACATACAGGCTCTATTTTGAGTGCACGAATTCCGACAGCGGCTCACCGCGCAATTTTACGTATTTCACGATTACCAAGGGCAGATCTGCATGGACTATGGGACCGACCACGCAGGGCGGATACAATAGCGTTACGCTCACATATACTCCGGCTGTCAGTCCGGAGATCGAGCTCTTGCCGACGAGCATCGATTTTGGACTGTGCAACGTCGGGATGAACACCGAGCAGGGCTTTGCGATACTGAACCGGACAGCAACTCCACTGCAAATCACCACGCTGGCAATCAGTGGTTCGGACGCGGGGGCGTATAGTCTGGTTTCCGCTCCTGTGCTTCCGTTTGACGTTCCTCCCGGTACCAGAGTGCCGGGCAGGGTGGACATTACGGTCAGGTTCAGCCCGGATTCCGTGAGGATATTCAATAATGCTCAGGTTGATGTGGGTGCCGGGGGATTGCCGCCTGTCTCGAAAGTGACTGTCACTGGAGAGGGCATTCCGCCTGAGCTACCGGAGCCGCATATTGAAATCAGTCCGGGCGAATTGGCGTTTGGCGACGTCCCGGTCGGTGGGCAAAGTGAACTGAGTTTCGACATTCGGAGCACAGGCAAAGGGACGCTGGGGATTAGGTCTCTGGAGGTAGTTGGCCTCGATAAAGCGGCTTACAGTTTCGTTTCGCCTCCCGCCGTTCCATTTGAGCTTCCGCCCGAGACCGGTGTACAGACTATCATCGTCCGTTTCCTGCCTGGGAGCGGGCGGGAATATGGTTATTCGGCTGTTGCTGTGGGCAGTAAAGATCCGAATAAGCCGGTCAGTGTGGTTTCACTTGGCGGGCAGGGGATCGCTTCGCCGGTAGCATCTCTTTTGGTGGTGGGGAGCATCGGCGGAGATACCCGCGCAATTGCGCTGAGCAATCAGTATGCGCTGCTCGGCCAAGGTGCGACGCTGACGATACTCAACGTGTCCGATCCGTGCAATCCGACCGCCGTAGGCCTGGCGCGTCTGGCCGATGTCATTCAGGCGGTGACAACTGTGGGAAATACGGCGTACGCCGCAGGCGGCGCATCGGGTCTTCTGCCCGTTGATATAACCGACGTCTCGACGCCTGCCGCGCTGGCTGTCGCCGACACGCCGGGATACGCCTATGACGTTGCGGCAAGCGGAACGACACTCTGCGTAGCAGATGGCCCGGAAGGCCTTGCTTTCTATGATATCTCCACGCCGACGGCTCCGGCCCTTCGCGGCACTTACGAGACACAAGGTTCGGCTACGGCCGTGGCATTGTCGGGAACGACGGCGTATGTTCTCGACGATCAGCTTGGGCTCCAGATTGTCGATGTTGCCGGCACTGCCGGCATTCTCGTGGGTAGCTGCAACCGGATTGAGTTTGGCCGGTCAATCACGCTTGCCGGAACCCTGGCATGTATCACCGATAGCCTGGGCAACCTGTTTGTAGTTGACGCCGTCGATCCGGCAGCGCCAGTTCTGCGCGGACAGCTAAGGCTGCTCGGAACTGGCATGTCGATCGAGGTGGCCCGCATAGACATCAATGACGTCGCTTACGTGGCGGCGGGCGATCAGGGCATTGAGGTTATACTTCTTTCAGAACCTGATTCCCCGGTGCATCTTGGGGCCTATGACACATCCGGTCAGGCATCCGACCTTACTGTTTTCGGTTCCAGCATATGCGTTGCCGACGGGGACGCCGGCATGGAGGTTCTGAATATAGCCGGTTCCGCAGCCGACATATCGCCCGTTGCAGCGTACAGATTCCAGTCATCTCCGTATGCAGCCGGCACCGGTAGTCCTCTGGCGTTTCTGGCCGCAGGCGAATTCGGACTTCTTACTGTGGATCTGTCCGTCCCTGCGTCGCCTGAATTCGTCTCGGTAGTGGACAATATGCTTGAAGCCGACATGGATAAAGACAACGCAGTGGACTTGTTTGACTTCTCACTGCTGGGGCGGTATTGGGGCAGCAACGGAACGCTTGGCGGCGATATCCACAAGGATAATGTCGTCAACGCACTTGACTTGGCAAAACTCGCCGCAGATTGGCTCACGGCAAATTCTCTAAATGAAGTTCAGGATATCGTTGTGACAGGAACGATCGCCTCCCTGGCCAACGGACGCAGCGGGTTTCAAATTGTCGACATTTCCGACCCGTTCGCCCCGCAGGCCATCGGTGACTATCGGACATACGGACCAGCCTGCAGCATCGCGGTCGATGGCTCCGTCGCGATGGTCGCAGATGGGACAAGTGTTTATGTCCTGAACGTTTCGAATCCATCAGCACCTTCGCTCGTCGGCCGGTGGGAATCGGGCGGATGGGCTAAAGGTGTGGCTATCGACGGCGCGTTCGGATATGTGGCCAACGGCGGCAGAGGGCTGCAAATATTGAACCTAGCCGATGCTTCACCAGCAGCCTCATACGATACGCCGGGCACCGCTTATTCAGTCGCTGTCGCAAACAACATCGCGTTTGTAGCCGACGGACAGGCTGGCGTTCAGATCCTCAACGTTGCCACCCCATCCTCGCCATCCCCGATTAGCAGTTTTGACACAGGCAGTCTCGCCGTCGATGTAGCCGTCAGCGGCTCGCTGCTCTTCGTGGCCGGCCAGACCAGCATCACAGTCGTTGATGTTTCAAGTCCCGTTCACCCGCTTCTGTATGCAAGGTCCAATGCCGCTGTGCGGTCGCTTTCCACCGCCGTTGCCGGCGCCCAGATCATCGTATCTGACAGCAAGGGTGGCTTGGCGATCCTAAGGCTTGAATAACTCGTAGGGTGCATAAACTCATACGGATTTAACACGAGGAGCTTCAACGAGTTGTGAGAGGATTTTTCGCCAATGATAGTAAGGATGCAGGAGGGATCTTGTAGGCGTTCCATCTCCGAAAAGAGGCTCTGCTGACGCCGCATCGCCCAAGTGGCAGCATCGGCGCGCACCACATCCACTCGTCTCAGTTACACTTCCAATGTATCAGGCTGCCTCTCGGTGATAGAACTTCAAAAGTCCGCCGATAGGCTCTATGCAAATGATCCTTCCACGGTGACCATCGTGTTTGGGCTCAATGATGCGGTTGAGACCTTGGTGAATCCTTTCGTGATGGTAATACAGGAGGTACTCGGACAGGACATAGTCATTCAACGAGGATTGATGAGCTTGGAGCGGTGTGCTTCTAACTGCCAAGGATCCTCTCGACTTTCCCTTGGTCCACGTCCATTATGTACTGAATTCCGCTGACTTGTTCGGCCTCTCGTGTCAAAGCGGCTATGTCATCTCGCGCTATATGTTCCACACCAAACTTCCGGCTGCCTGCCATTAGCTGGCGCAGGCCTTGCGCAAGACGTTCATAATAGGTGTATAGTCCCAGTGCGCCCGTGGGGAGCTTTTCAAATTCCTCATCACCAATTTCTTGCCGCAGCGCACTCGCGGTAACGAAGATTTCATCTTTTGAACTGCCGAAACGCTCGACGTACACTGGAATCTGGTTTTCATCTATTGTACGTCCTATCGTCTTACCGACCATTGCCGCTGCGATAGGGCCTCGAGCCATACCAACCAATTTGACAAA
>JAFGTU010000217.1 GCA_016933985.1 Sedimentisphaerales bacterium
CAGATGGGCAACCAGGGCCACTCCTCCGAGCAGATACGCATGTTGAAGGAATGGCTTGCCGACGGCGCCATCGGAGACGTCAGGCAGGTATATGCCTGGACCGACAGGCCGGTCGGCGGCGACCCCTGGTCGGATTTTGCCGTCAAGGCCAGGTCGAAAGAGACGCCGCCCGTGCCTGAATCGCTCGACTGGGATTTGTGGCTCGGGCCTGTGCGGTACAGGCCCTACCATCCCGACTATCACCCGTTGAAGTGGAGGGCATGGCTTGATTTCGGAACAGGCGCACTGGGGGATATGGGCTGTCACATAATCGACCCTGCCTTTTGGGCGCTGGACCTTGGGTCCCCCGATAGTATCCAGGCCACTTCGACCCATTGGGAGAAAGAAGTCAGCTCTGAAACGTTTCCGAGGGCCTCTATCGTTCGGTTCAAATTCCCTGCTCGCGGGAGCCGGCCCCCCGTACAATTGACCTGGTACGACGGAAGACTGCTGCCGCCTATTCCGGACGAGCTCGATCAGGGTCGAAGACTACCCGGCAGCGGCGCACTGCTAATTGGAGACAAGGGCTGTATGATGCACGATTCACATGGAGCCAGCGGACTCCGCATCATCCCTGAAGCCAAAATGAGGGAATACAAACAGCCTGAGAAGACGATCCCCAGAGTAAATACCAGCCATGAAGGCGACTGGCTCCGCGCATGCAAGGAAGGCAAAGACGGCACGCCCGCAAGCTCGAATTTCGAGTACGGCGGCGCACTGACCGAGATGGCGCTCCTCGGAATGATCGCAATTCGAGTGAAAGACCAGCGATTGGAATGGGATGCGAAGGGCTTGAAATTTAAGAACAACGACTCGGCCAACGAGCTTCTTCACATCAAGTATCGCGACGGGTGGCATCTGTAGAAGAGGGTTTGCCGGCGCCAGCAGACAGGCAATCGACGATATCAGCGAAAATGCTCATTGGCGAGCAGTTCTGCGGCGGGCTTTACCGCCGCGGCAACCGCAGGCGAAAGCCCCGGATTGACGACATCGCATTGCCCGGCCACCTGGCAGGCGATGACAATTACCTCTATGCCGCAATGGTCTCGCAGCTCGCGGAGAAGATTGGACGTAGGCAACTGGTGCATGGAGAAGTCGTCGAGCTTAACGTGCGGCAGAGAGCTTATGTCCGGAGAGAAAAGCTCGCCCGGGGCCAGAGCACAATCCATAGCATCCACGATGACAATCTTCGAGGGCTTCTCGTCGGAGAGTATAGTGTCAAAGAGTATCTCGCGGACCGAAGTGCCGACATTGAGGACGCAAACGTCATCGGGGACCGCGTAGTTTTGCTCAAGGTATTGAGCTACAGCCGGTCCAAATCCGTCGTCTGCTAATAGTATATTGCCGCACCCTAAAATGAGAACAGACTTTCCACACCACGCAGGTTGCGTTGACATAAAAGCCCCTAAATCGTGCTGACGTTCAGTTTCTCTTTGCCGCTCACCAGTTGGCCAGGGTATCGATTACCTCGCCTTGAGCATTCCGAATCTCGGTCTTCACCGCTATTGAACCGTCCAGCATATGCGTTGCGCAAGACAAGCATGGATCGTGAGCGCGTATTGCCATTTCGAGCCTGTTGAGTATGCCCTGGTCGTACTTTCCGTCCTTGATCAGGGCCTTTGCCGTCTGCTTGACGGACATATTGATCGGCGCGTTGTTATGGGTCGTGCCGACAATCAAATTGACATTGGTGACCAAGCCGTTCTCATCCGTCTCATAGTCGTGGATCAGCGTTCCTCTGGGGGCTTCAACGCAGCCCACACCGCGAGCGGCGCGCGGGGTAACCGGGACGCGCGTCTCTTTGCCGGTGATCTCCGGGTCGTTCAGGAGCTCGAGGACGTGCTCGGCGTTATAGACCAACTCGATCAGCCTGGCGTAGTTGTAGAGCAGCGTCTGCTGAGCGGGCCGACCAAATGTCTCACGAAACTCTTCGAGTTCGGCCTGCGCCAGCGGCGTCGCCATCTTGTCGCAGACATTGACACGGGCAAGCGCGTTTGTGCGGTAAATCCCGGACGGATTATCGAGGTCCATCGAGAAATCGCCCCACTTTTTGGCATACGGGAACTTCAAATAAGTCCAGGGCTCGATATGTTCGCTAATATAGTCGGTGTATTGATCATACTGGAATTCTACGTATGAGCCGTCCGGTTTCATCAATCGGGCCTTGCCGTCGTACAGTTCGAGAGTTCCGTCGTCGGTCACGGTTCCAAGGAAACCCGTCTCGATAATACCCACGGTTTTGATGGCGTCGAGATACTTGGGGAAGATATCCTTCTTGGCGAATGCTATGGCAAACTTGGTAAACTCCAGCACTTCGTTTGCCATTGGAATAAGCTGCTGTCGTTCGGCCTCGGTCAGAGGCTTACTGAATCCGCCGGGCACGGCTGTCACGGGGTGAATCGACTTGCCCGACGCGATGCCCAGCATCTGCGTGCCAAGCTGCCTGGCGCGTACAACCTTCTTACCGATGTCCGGATTAGATTGCACGATGCCGATTACGTTGCGGACTGAGTAGTCCGCATCGGGGCCCATGACAAAGTCCGGGCCAGCCAGGAAGAAGAAGTGCAGTATCTTGTCCGAGCAGAAGGCGATACTCTGGCACAAGTCCCTGAGCTTTTTGCCCGTAGGAGGCGGAGTTACGCCGAAGACTGCGTCGTTGGCCTTCGCCGACGCGAGGTGATGGTGCCACGGGCAGACGCCGCAGATACTCGTTACGATACGCGGAAGCTCTTCGACGGGTCTTCCTATACAGAATTTTTCGAAGCCGCGAAGCTCCACCACGTTGACGAAGGTGTCGGCAACATTGCCGCTGTCATCAAGATTGATGGTAATCTTGGCATGGCCCTCTATTCTGGTCACTGGAGCAATTGTTATTGTCTTCATTTACATATACCTCCTTACTACTTTGGACGCGCCGGCAAGGGCCTGAGTCGATTCTGTCCGCCGATGTACCTGTTGAGAAGGGCACGTCTGTCCGGCACCTGTTTTGCATCGAGTCCGATAGATGAGATGGCGCTCATCATATCGACGAGGGGATTGGCGCCCATGCGAATCGGGCCGAAGCACCCCCGGCAGGGCATATAGCCCTTGATGCAACGAGGAACCGTCACGCCGCCTTCTTCCTTGTGGCCGCAGCCGGCCAGCGTGACCGGGCCGAGACACAAGTAGCCCTGCTCCATAAAGCACCTCGTTTGATCCCAGG
>JAFGTU010000218.1 GCA_016933985.1 Sedimentisphaerales bacterium
CGTCGGCGATGTATTCGAGCAGGTCACCGGGGGTGCACGGAAGCGCCTTGCATATTGCCTCAAGTGTCGAAAAGCGAATGGCGCGGGCCTTATTGGTCTTTAGTATCGACAGGTTGTTGACCGCCAGCCCCGTCTTCTCAGCCAATTCTTTTAGCTTCATCCGCCGGTCCACGAGCAGGTAATCAAGTCGAACGTTTATCATCGTTTGCCCCCTTTCACACCAGCGTCTTCGATTCTTCTATGACCGGCAACAGCCGCCGCATTACCAGACCGGCGCCAATCAGGATTAGCACCTTCGCTATGGTCGTCAATATGAACGGCTGGGCAAACAACACGTTTGAAATGCCCAGTTCGCTTGTCGGCTCCACGAATTTGACTTGGACGATTGGACGACCCACCAGTATCCGCACCAGGTCCTTATCACGAGGAAGAACGCATAAGCGTATAGAATTTTGTGGGCACGGCTGATGATAAAGCCGGGCTTTGCCTGCGGCTGGTAGAAATACGTTATCAGCTCCGTTACTCCAAGGGCAACCACCCCCGGCAGCATAAAGTCGAAAAGCATTGCCGAAATCATAAAGAGCAGTAGCTCTGCGGTGAGCAGCCCTGTGCTGTACTCGATACCCTTTCCCACGCCACTTGCGACCATCGCGCCGAACCACACGACACCGCCGATTATTAGTAGCCAGCCAATTATCCGCCCAGCCACACAATAGAATTCCAACAATCGCCTGTTTTCTCTAAGGAACTCTTTCATTTCAAAGCACCTCCATAGACCTTTGTGAGTTATAGCCCATTTTCGTTGAATTATACACGACTATCATTGATTCGTCAGCGAAAAACTGCTAATTTTGAAAATTTTTGTGCAGCGTTTTTTGGGGCGGAATAGCCCTCATCCGGCCAGATTCCGACCTGTACAGCAGTCGGAACGCGATACGCAGTCCTGTCCTGAGCAAAGTCGAAGGAACGCACCATGCAATACGAGATACGAATCCCGCTTCACGCTTCACGAGATACGCTTCACGCGGTACGCAGTTTTACCCGCCGAAGCCACTTGTCCTCCGAAGCTTCAGCAAAGGAGGATGGCGAAGGCGGGACGCGATACGAGAATCACCACTGGGCATCGGCATAGGGGCCGATGGGGCCTTTGGGTAATGGTTTTGGGCGTGACTTGAGGATGGCTTCTGCAATGGCGATATCCGTTTTGTGGGTGATCTTTATGTTCGAGGCATCTGTCTCCACGATAGCGACTTTCTGTCCGAGAGCTTCGACGAGGAGGGAATCGTCGCTGATTTTTTCCGCCTCGGCCCGGTCGGCCTTTGCGTGCGCCTCCTTCAGCAGCGCGGTCCTGAACACCTGCGGTGTCTGCGCCAAATAGAGGCCCGAACGGTCGAGGGTCTTGGTAATCACGCAGTCCTTGACCTGCTTTACCGTCGCCGATATCGGGCACGCTAAGATAGCCGCACCTGTTTTTTCGGCCGCGGCTATGCAATCGTCAATCCATCTTTCGGTGACACAGCAGCGCGCGGCGTCGTGGATGGCGACCAAGTCTATGTTGTCGGCGAGCATTTCGAGGGCCTTATTGATGGTCTCGAAGCGCGTGGCGCCGCCGATGAAGGTTTTGACGTTGAAGAGCGAAAGATTGGCGCCCCAGCGAACCTTCACAAGCTCTTCGTCGTCGGCAGGGATGCCAAGCAGGATTTGTCTCGTGTCCGGGCGGTTAGCAAACAGCTCGACGCTTCGCAGAAAGACGGCCCTGCCGGCAACGTCGGTGAATTGCTTCTTTCTCTTGCCCCCGAAGCGTGAGCCCGGCCCCGCCGCACAAATTATAGCTGCTACATTCTTAGCCAATTCTCTTGCTCCGTGGAGGTTTAGACGTCACAGATTTCTATCGCCTGCGCCAGCGACTTAACAGGGTCAGGCGCCTTCGGAACAAACTCGTGCGCCACGTAGCCGCCAAAACCGGTCTTGAGTATGGCTCGCATAATCGCCGGATAGTAAAGCTCCTGGCTCTCGTCGATTTCGTTTCTCCCCGGCACGCCGCCCGTGTGGTAGTGGGCGATGTACTCGTGGTAATCCTGTATCGTGCGGATGATGTCGCCTTCCATAATCTGGGCGTGATAAATATCGTAAAGAATCTTACAGTTCTTTGAGCCGACCTGTTTGCACACCTCAACGCCGAAGCCCATGTTGTCGAACATATAGTCCTTGTGGTCAACCTTGCTGTTGAGGTATTCCATGCAGAGCGTAACGTTCTTCTCTTCCGCATGGCCAATGATTTTTTTAAGGCCCTCGACGGTATTTTTAATGCCGTCTTCTTCCGCTATGCCGTAGCGGTTTCCGGGAAAGCACACGACGTTCGCAAATCCAAATTCCGACGCGGCGTCGATGGACTGCCGCAGCTTCGAAAGGCACTCCGCGTGGTTCTTGGTATGCGCAAGGCCTTCGGTTAAACTGTGCGAAAAGAGCATCGTGCCGATAAGCCCATGCTTCTTGACGGTGGGCAGCTCGTCGGGATTGAGCAGGTCGATTCCGACTAAGCCGAGCTTCTTGCATATCTCGCAGAACTTTTCAAGCGGGATTTTGCTGTAGCACCACCGGCTGACCGATTGCCTGATATTGCCGTTCTTGACGACTTTTTCTATTGCCGCCGCTGTGGCGCCGGGCAGGGGCAGCCCCGTTGCCACAGCGGCAAAAGCCGCACCGGCCGTGAGAATCCCCCGGCGGCTCACATTCTGAAGTCCCGTGGGGGACGACTTGCTTTGCATGATAGACATTTTGCTGTCCTTTCAGCCAAACGGACGAAGCTCCATACACCCCACATGATAAGAGAGACCGCGTATGCCTGTCAACATCCCCCCCAGGCCATATGCTGCGACATCAAACCGAGAATCGCCGGCTTCATAGTCTCTCGCATATGCTGCCCAGTGCTCCCAGCAGCAAGAAGTCTTCCCCTTAAAATGCCAACTGACTGCCCCCTGACTGAACATGCTCAGTGCACGGAGAAATCATTCACATCAATTATGAGTGTCTCGCCTGGCTGCGGACAGATTGACCGCGACAGAGCTCCCGACACGGATTGCCTGATGGACGGTACGAAATCGAACTTGAATCGTCCTTCCCGGTCTGCCGACGTGTTTTGTCCCCATTCCACCGTGGCATCGGAGGGATCGGCTCGGAGATAGACCCGCTTACCATAAACCTGTTCGCCGCTTCCTTCCAATTGGCCCTTAACCCGCGCCCAAGGTATAAGCTTGATCTCGATATTCGTCTCCATCGCATTGGCATCGCGCACGGCATAGCCGGATTCGTGAACAATGGCCAGGGTCCCGTGCTCACTGTTAGGAACAAATGAGAACCTCCCCTTGTGGTCGGTTTCC
>JAFGTU010000219.1 GCA_016933985.1 Sedimentisphaerales bacterium
CCTGCAAATCCCTGAGTATCTCCAGACGCACGCTGTCACTATCGGCATTGCCGGCCTTTTGAATTGCCGTTGCGAGCGAACCTTTACTTGATGAGCCGAACGCCGAGCAGCACAGCAGGGCGGTCGCCAGCATCGCCCTCCAAACGCCTGAGGTGGGTATAGACACTGCAAATACTCATTGATATTAAAGCGACGTTTTTTACGTACGAACTTACGGGGGATAGTACATAGATCCGCGACAAATGGCAAGAGCGGATCCGTTGATATGTTAGCTTTTTATAAGCCGGTGCGCCCGTAGCAGTTCGGCCACGCTCCATGCTTGGGCGATGCAGCCTCTTGCCCTGTGAGGAGGTTCGCCATCGAATATCTCCGAGATGCTGCCGAGGCAGGCGTCCTCGGTGAGATGTTGCATCAAAGGCTGAATGAATTCCGCGGCGGCCTTCCTGCTCTTTTTGCTGTATTTGTTGACTTTCAGATACGCCTCGATGAACGGCCCCATGAGGAACGCCCAGACGGTTCCCTGGTGGTAGGCCTCGTCCCGCTGCCGCGGCGAGCCGGCATAGACGGCTTTATAACGCTTGTCGTGCGGGTTTAGGCTTCGAAGGCCCATAGGCGTGAGCAGCTCGGAATGGACGGCGGACACCACGGCTTTCTGCTGATCAAACGTCAGAGGCGAGAAGCGTAGTGACGCGGCGAATATCTGGTTCGGGCGAAGGCTCGAATCGGCGGAGCCGCCCGGCAGAATGCAGTCGTTGAGGCAGCGCAAGCGGTCATTCCAGAACAGCCTTCGAAAGCTCTCGGCGGCTTGCTCGGCCATTGCTCTGTAGCGTCCGGCGTCGTCGGCATTGCCATCGGCATAGAACCGGGCCATAAGCTGCAGCGCATTATGCCACAATGCGTTCACCTCCACGGCTTTGCCGTATCTGGGCGTAAAGGCGACTTCGCCACACTTGGCGTCCATCCAGGTCAACTGTGTGTCAACGTCGCCGGCGCTTATCAGGCCGTCCGTATCGGCGTGAATATCGAAGCGAGTTCCCTTCTGGTAGGAGTCGATGATCCACCGGATTATGGGCAGCAGGTCCTGCGTGAACGTTTGCAAGTCGCCTGTGGCGTCGAGGTATTGAAAGGCTCCGTTGACAAACCACAGCGACGCATCAACGCTGTTGAAATGAGCGGTCTCGGTTTTGTCGTCGAGGCAATTCGGGATCATTCCCTCGTCTGTTGACGCGGCAATAGTCTTCAGGACCGACCTTGCCTCGTCGAATCTTCGCGTTTCAAGCAGTAGGCCCGGCAGGGCGATAAAGGCGTCGCGTCCCCATTGCCCAAACCAGGGGTAGCCGGCCACAATGGTCGTTCCGGCCCCATCCCGACCGTCGCGCTTGATTATGAACTGGTCGGCGGCAAGGTGCAGGATGGCGGCATCTCGATCGCCGTGCTCGCCGGCCGCACTTATGACACGGTGATGGTGATCGTTCAAATCGCTGCGGAGTAAATCGCAATCAATATCGGCCGACTTGACGGGGCTGAGTCCGGCAATCAGATTTGCCCAAAAGACTATCCTGCACGGGGAGTCGATCTTCGTCTTGAAGAATCCCGGCGTCCAGAGGTCCTCGGTAAATTCCTGGCCCCGCTCTTTGTTCACCCGATAGACGAATTTGAACCACCACTGCTCGTTCTTCTCAAAGGCTGCGGCAGGGCAATTCAAGGACAGTGTGCAGCCCGGCGCTGGACTGTGAACGGCGATCCCGTCGTCCCGGATTCTCGCATTCAGGACGGCATCCGACTTCAGCAGGCCGTGGAAGTCCCTCAATCCGACGAAAGGCCTGATCATAAACTCGCCTATCCGGCTAACCTCCGTGAAATCATATTCGAGAATCACCATATCGACGCCGCGGGTGAGATATACCGATTTTGTCACCCGGCACTCGGCGAATTCGTAACCGAAATGCACCCCCGTATCGCGCCAAAAATTTTTTATAGCGCTATAGCCGCGAGGGGCAAATTTGTTGTCGAATTCAAAAGTCGAAAGATGGCGAACTTGGCTGGCGCCATGCCGCCCGGCCCTGCCGACCGGCCGCGCCTCACGGGGAAAGATGAGCATTTCCTGGCAGTTGGCCAGGGCCATTACCCTGCTGACCGGCGGCCGCAATGAGCCGACCAGCAGACCGTGGTAGCTGCTCGTGTTGCAGCCGACCACGGTAGATGATGAATATCCGCCCCGGCCGTTCGTCAGAAGCCATTCTTTGCTCAAGAGCTCGTTGAGCGATTGGCTTGCCGTTGAGAGTGATACAATTGTTGCGATGTCGGCCTTTTGCAAAGTCAACACGTTTCATTCCCAGAAGATGCGCCCGGACCGCGAAGTTCAAGCCCGTTTCGCCAAAGTTGTCGTTCTCAGGGTATCGTCTGCAAACCGACCGGCTCGGCGCTTTGCGGCGGAGTCAAACGTGCGTCCCCATGTGTCGGCCCGGAGCACCGGCTTTGAAGATTATCGAGCACGTTCATGAAATTTATGTACGAATCGTATGGCGAGTCGTAGGGGTTGAAATACTTATGCACGTCGCCATCGGCGAAATACTTCGTGCACATATAGTAAAAGTGGTCCGAGGCCTGCAGTTTCCGCCAGTCGGAGATGATTTTCGCATCGCCGGTGCTCTTAATCTGTTTCTCAAGCCGATACAGCTCATGTATGGCGTTGGACTGCATCGCATTTCCCAACCAGGCGGAGAGGTCTCTCTCGGTATCGGCCCAGCTTATTATGTGTGGTACGTCAACCGTATCAACCGGACGGTACGATTCAATCACCTCGGTGGGGGTCTTGAAGTTATTATCGGGATGCTCGAGTATTTTTTCCGGCAGATGCCGAACAAAATTGAATATCCCGGTGTCTTCCCACTGGTGCTCTCCGAAGGTTTCGTAGTCCATGAAAAGGTTGACCACGTTGCCGTTGCCGTTGACATCGCTGATCCATCGGGCGAATTTTTCCGCCGTAAGAGGCCATTCCGGCCAATCGCGATTGGAGAATCTAAATGCGATGTCGTCGCTAAGAGAATAGTTCTTCAGGAGCAGCTTGACGTGAGGGCAATTCCTCGGCCGGTACAGAAAATTCGGACTCCTGTGCCCCAGAATATGATCGGCGCCCTCGGTGATAATTCCGTCGAATTGCCCCATGGCCTCGATAAGGCAGGCCAACTCGTTGTTGTATATCAGCTCCGTGTTTCGGAATACGCGGGGCTTCTGCCCGAACAGCCGCTCGATCGTCTCGCAGTGCTTGTTGATCTGAGTGATAAACTCATTGCGGGAGTATAGAAAGCTGAGGCTGTGATAGTATGTTTCGCCGAGGAACTCAACGCAGCCCGTCTCGGCAAGGGCGTCGAATGTGCTCAATACCTCGGGCGAATAATGCTGCAATTGCTCCAGCAAAACGCCCGTGACGCTGTAGGCGACCTTGAACTTCCCCCCGAACCGGCGTATCAGCTCCAGGATCAGACGGTTGGCCGGAAGATAGCACTTGTTTGCGACTTTTCGGCAGACCGAAGCGTTCTTGAAATCGTCGAAATACTGCTGGTTGCTGTCAAATACCGTGTAGTGCCTGAGTCTTAAGGGCTGATGAACCTGAAAGTAAAAACAAACTGACGGCATATATCATGTCCCGTATTGGGCCTGTCCGAATACTCATTCGACGCTCGGTGCTCGGATTCGTTCAGACCGAAACGAGCATTTCTTCGTATATCCTAGCGCACTTGTCCGCGCTGTCTTTCCAGCGAAGCTTTCGCACCTCGAAGTTGCCGTGGCTCCTGAGAGTCATCTGCAGGGGGGGGTACTTCAGCACGGCCACCACTTTATTGGCAATCTCTTGAACGTCCCAGAAGTCAACCTTAAGCGCGTGAATTAGAACTTCCGAGACGCCGCTCTGCTTGCTGATAATCACGGGGACATC
>JAFGTU010000220.1 GCA_016933985.1 Sedimentisphaerales bacterium
AGCGGTCGGACGTGCGGTGCGGGCGGACTCCGGGGCCGTAGAAGAGGCAGTCGTGGATTATCAGGTGCTTGGCAGGGCCTATCAAGCGGATGCCGTTGCACGAGGAGTTGACGATGCAATCGGAGATTAAGGTGTTGTCCCAGTATCTGCCTGCGATGGAGTCGTCGCCGGTGTAGAATTCGCAGCCGACGATGCTGACGTTTTTACAGTCGCGGTCGGGCGAGCCGCGGAAATGGACGCCGTCCCAGCCGCCCGTGAATTTGACATTGCGAATGCTCACATCATCGCTGACCATGAAGAAAATCGCATAGTTTGCCGAATCGACGAACGAGACATCGCGGACGCTGACGCCTCTGCAATTGACGAAGACAAAGGTATGCGGCCCTCGCATCTTTTCCTCACCGGTCGGGTCGAAGACCTTATTGCCGTCGATTACGCCGTTACCCGCTATTGCGATATTCTCGACGGAGTCTGCGAGTATGAGGGCTCGATGCCATTTGCCCCAGCGTGCTTCGGGCATCGAGGCCGGCGGTATCGGATGCTTGTATTCATCGAGCTTGGGTGTGCCCATCAACCTCGCCCCGGCTTCGAGAAAGAGCGTGACATTGCTCTTGAGGTGCACCGTGCCCGAGAGGTACTTGCCGGGAGGGATTACGACGCGACCGCCGCCGACCTTGTCGCAGGCGTCAATAGCTTTTTGAATCGCCGGGGTATCGAGCGTCTGGCCGTCGCCGGCGGCGCCGTAATCCCGGACGCTGAACACTCCCGCCGCAAATGCTGTCACCGGCTGGGCCAATACGGCCAAGGTTATTGCTGCAAGTAGCCCAAGGCCACTGCGCGACAATGAGTCGCCTGACTTTTTGACTCGACGCAGATACATTGTATGCGAATCTCCTATTTATCTTTGATTACGGGTGCGGTGTTTTCGGGGGTTGTTATGCCGGGGGGCAGCTCCAGTATTTTGATATTGCGGAAGTGGATCTCGGCGCCTTCGGATTCGAGGCAGATGTAGCCCTTCTTGACGGAGGCGTTGCTGATGCCGTTGACGAATTTGCCGTTGACGGCGAGCTTGATAACGCCATCGACACAGACGATCGTGTATTTATTCCAGATTCCCTTGCCCCTGCACCGCTTCTCGAAGGACTTGCTCCTGCTGCCGCGCGGATTGTCCGGGACGGTTGCCAGGCCGCCTGTGCCGAAGATTTCGCCGTGGACGTAGGCGTCGGTCTGATTGTGCTGGACGGCCCAATCGAGTTCGAGTATTTGAATCTCGACACCCTTGGGCAGTCGCTGGCCTTCGGGCGGGACGCCGTCGCTCCAGACGAATACGCCGGAATTGCCGCCGGGCGTTAGGTGCATCCATTCGACTTCCAGGATGAAGTTCTCGTACTGGCGGTCGGTGCGCATAACGCCGATGGGCTTGCCCCTGCAGAGGAGCGTTTTATCCTTAACGCTCCAGGTATCCTCGGCGGTATTGACATTGATCCAGCCGGTCAGGTCCTTGCCGTTAAACAAGTCCCGAAAGGCCGGCGTGTTGACGTCTTCTGCCAAACAATTCGCAGACAACAAGCCAACTGCGATGCACATCACTATGATCGATTTCTTTTTCATTGTCTTTTCTCCATTTTCATCTCTATCGACACGGACAATCCAAAACTCGAAATCCGAAGCACGAAATTCGAAACAATATCAAAATGTAAATGCTCAAATGAGCAAAACTCTAAAAGCGGAGCATCGCATCGCTGCCACTGCGCTGTCCTTGAACATTCGCACGATACTCTTTGATGAGCAATAACTCGTGGCGAAGAGTCTGAAACATTATAAGGGATATGGGCGCTAAATTCGAGACCCGAATATCGAAATCCGAGACAAATACCAAGCACGAATGTTCGAATGACCGAAGCGAAGGTCGATGAGGGCTGATTACGGATTGTTGTCCTCGCACCAGTGCAGGGCCATTAGGCGGAAGTCCTCGAAGTTGATCTGGCAATCGCCGTTAATATCCCCCGCGACGATTGTCTCGCAGGGCGGCTCGCCGAAATATGACTTGCTCGCCTCCGCCATCCCGCCGTAGGCCCCCATATTTATTCGCCCACCATTGGGAAACGGCTCAAAACCGATTGGGCTCATCGGATCGCCCGCATCAATACACGGACTCGTCACACCCTCCATCACCCATCGTCCCTCGTTAGAATCCCATCGCCCAGCCTGCGACTTTAGGTGATAGTCGCCATCGACCCAAAAGTCGTCGTTGGCATCCTCGGGCGTGCCATTAGAACCCCAGAAACCCGGATCGACAAAACATGGATCTGCGTCGATGTTGCCGGAACCAGGCCATACGCCTGCGGTACCGCAAAAGGTCAGGAGGAGGGTCGAATCCACATGATCCTCAAGAACAATATGGCCGGGTTCACCCCATATTATGCTGTTTTTAATGTGAACGTCGGAAGGCGACGGGTAGTTCAGCTCTGGACAGCCGTGTAGAGCGTTTCCCAGAGGGGCTCGGTTGTCTGCGAATGTGCAATTCTCCACGGTTAGGTCACTTCCGTGAAAGGATATCGCTCCACCGCCCTGTAACGCCATGTTTCCAGCAAAGAGACAGTTGGTGAGGAATGCTTCGGACCAAGCTATTGCCATCCCCCCTCCCCGTCCCCCGTCCGGATCATCGGCCGAGAAGGCGCAATTGCCCTCGAATATGCAGTCGGTGATTATGACGTTCCCTTCTCTGATGCGAAGGGCGCCCGCCCTCTTCCATGCTGAATGGTTCCCACGAAAGACACATCCTGCTATCGTACCGTCTCCTTTAAGATAGATCGCACCGGCTCCCTCGGTGGCCGAGTTGTCGATGAAAATGCAATCCTCAATTGTTATGCCGCCAGAGTCCCGACAGTAGATTGCCCCGCCCCAACCTGCGACGTTTCGAGTCATTGTACAGTTTCTTATGGTTGGGGCGGCTCGGTCGCAGTATATGGCGCCACCATATCCTGAGGAGTAGCCGTCCCGACCTGCGACGTTTCGGTTAATGGTGCAGTTTCTTATGGTTGGGCTGGCCTGGTCGCAGTATATGGCGCCGCCACCTGGGAGGGCGTAGCCGTCGATGATTGTCAGGCCGTCGATAACCGAATTAGCGTCTTCGCCTGATCGAAAGCCAAAAGCCCAGCTACTGATGATTGTCTGGGCGACGGTTTCGGGGTCGGTCGGTTCTGTGGAGCGGACGGTTATTCGTTTTCCGAGGAAGTTTATGTCACGGGTCCTGGAGCCGTATGTTCCTGGGCGGATTTCGACTGTGTCGCCGTCGTTGGCATCGTCTATAGCAGCCTGGATGTTGTTGAAGTCGGCTGGGGCATTGTCATCGACGGTGATTATCCTTGCGCGGCAGGGGGTTGCCGCCAGTATGACAAAGATACAGATGGCGGTTTTCATAGTCTTTGTCTCCGGCATTTTATTATAGTTGAATTATAAGGGTTGAACCCCTACCCGTTGTCAAGACCATTATTCCCTTTGTTTAAGGTGTAAGTTGTAACGCTTTGCTTGA
>JAFGTU010000221.1 GCA_016933985.1 Sedimentisphaerales bacterium
CGGGGAAGTCCGGTTCATCGCCGGGATCAACGGATATCCTTCCGCTATTGTACCCGAGATACTGCCCGCCCTGGCTGAGGGGGCCGCTATACCCATAACCATGGCCTGTTATTAATACGATAAGCTCGTCGTCGGCATCGGCCCTGGCGGTCAGCTCATCGAATACTTTTTCAATGTATTCGACCTTCGCCTGGTAGTCGATCATTCCATTAGGATTTTGGCCGGAAGGATTCTGGCCGTTAGAGTTGAGGACATAAACATCACCCGCGGAAAGGCCGTACCCATTCGTGAGCATGTCGTACGCAAGCTCGACGTCGCGCCAGTACCGCTCATCGTAGCCGCCATTGAGTATGACCGCGTACCATCGCCTGGTTCCGTCGGCTGAGGCGGACGTTACGGCTTGACGGCCTTGCTGCGTTCGCGGTTCGCTCGTCAATTCAGTCTGCTCGGCGACCACCCGCACAAGCCGAGAGTCGGTTGCGGTCCGGCCGACCGAATCCTCTATGGTAAAGATGCACTCATAGTATCCGGCCTCGTCGAATTGCCGCCATGCCTGCCCCGTTTGGGCGGAACTGAAATCCGCTATTCCGTCGGAGTCGAAATCCCAGGTATAGAGGACAATCTCGTCGTCCGGCGAACTGCCGTAGCCGAAGAATTCCAACGGTTCGCCGACGAGAACCGTCGTGTCCCGTCCAGCCAGAGCAGTCGGTTGCAGAACGGGCGAGGAAGTCTCATCCGAGGCCTGCGCAGGCCTCGCGGCAATAAGCAAAAGAATAACCAAAAGGCCGCCGACATGCCGGCCGCAGCGAGACTTCATTGACTGTATTCTCATATCAGAAGACCTGCTCCAACGCCTCCCCGCAATCCGGAATGCGCCACAAGACCCGATAGACAGCACTGCTTTACAACTCAATCCGTATAATACCAGAATCTCGTCTGAATCTCAAGAGACCTCCGGCAGATTCGGCGCGCCGGGCTGCAGTAAAAACTGAAGAATTCATCGCGAAGGAGCATCCTCAAGGCTCTTTTTGAATCGCTCCACGTACTTGCGACCCTGGCGACGACCCATCCAGGACACATTGTGTGTTTGCATGGCGTCCAGGTCTATCAGTGCCGGGCCATGGTCTGTAATCAGGATATTCGAGTGCTTCAGATCGCTGTGCGTGATGCCGTTGTCTTGCAGACTGCCGAGCATATCCAACACCCGGCGTATCGCCGCCGAACGCCGCTCGTCACTGACACCGGGATTCCGCAAAAAGGAATTGAGTTGCCGGCCCTCTACATACTCGGTTACAAGATAAGACTTCCACAGGAGCAGACCCTTGATCTCTTCTATATATGCTACGGGTTTTGCTGTGGCAATTTGCAGCACGCCCAGCCGATGCGCGCTCCGCCAGCCATGCCGGGCGCGAGATCCCTTTATTGTGTGGCGCAGCGAGTGAAAGAAACCCTTGTGATTGTAGCGTTTTACCACAACGTCCCTGCCGTTCCACGTCAGGCGGGAAACATGGCACGTATTGCCGGCTTTCAGGATTCGGCCCTTGTCCATCAGGTCATCGATTTGCTCCAGGAAATCCTGCGGCTGAGCGCCCCGGCAAAACGCTCGATCAAAGACGGCCCTATGTCTGCCTGCCTTGATTCGAAGCGTCCTCTTGCTTGTTCGCATGCACTTGCGCAACTGCCTTGTCATTACTCGCTTCGTGTGCAGCGCCATCTGCTTCCTAAGTTGCGCATCATCGGTCTTCTCGAAGCTCCATCCGCGGGCCGCGAAATACTCACGGGCAAGCCGGGAAACGGATTCAGTATCGTCGGCAGGCAGAGACCGCGTCAACAAAGCCAACTGCGAAATACTCGCCGCTCGGCCCACAGCATGGCCAAGAAACCGCATCTGGCCCGGGTCAAGTGCGTATGTCTTCTTTTCGTCCATCAGAAAGTTGCCCAAATGCAGGTCTTTTTGCAGCACCCCTTTGATATGCTGACCGGCCAATTCAGGGCAGAGTCGCACAAGCAGATCCATCTTTTCAGACTTTGTCCCTGCTTTCGAAAACGCGTCTATGATAGTTGGAGAATCGACTATCTTCTCCGTGACCGCCGCCAAACGCCCGTCCGGCGTTTTTCCATAAAATAGAAGCCTTGGCGTATTGACCCCGCAGGCCTCGAGTCGCCGCAGGCCATCCAACTCCTTTCGCAGGCGGCCCGCTGCACCGATCCCGCGCGAAAAGACCTTCACAACCACGCTTCTGCCGCCCCAGACGCCGTCATACACCTCTCTTCGCCCCGGAATCGTTCGCAGACATCGGTTGCACAACACCGATTCGGAGCCCTTGCCCAAGGAAACACCGTCAATCAGAAGCTCAAAAGGAAACTCTGCCATATAAAGTTTAATCCCGGCGCCCCGTAAGGGGCAAGCTTAGGCTTAGGACTTGTCGTCTTGTATCCCGCGGGGCCGTTTCATCGCCCCAAAATTGTAATCCCCAGTTTGTTGGCAAGAGCCACAGTCTCGGGCTTGTCGATTATTATCGTTCTGTCGGCTTCGACAACGAGGCACCTGCTCCCGTTTTCGGCCAGATTCCTGATTGTCTCGGGCCCTACGCACGGCACATCGAAGCGCATATCCTGGTCCGGCTTGGCGGCCTTGAGGAGCGTCCACTTACCCGATTGGCACAGCCCGCCTGCTCGTTCGATCATCGCCGCGGTGCCCTCCATCGCTTCGACTGCAATGACCTCCTGCTCCTTCACGGCGATCGCCTGGCCTATGCCCAAATCCGCCAGTTTCTTAACCATTTCCCAGCCGAACTCAATATCGGCACTTGTCGCGGCGTGCGGCCCCTTGGCCGTCATAACACCTTTCGTAGCCAGGTGCTCCTTGCAGTACATTGTTGAGTCCTCCAATATTATCCCGCCGCTGGCCAACTCATCCGCCAACGCGGCAAGAAGCTTATGAGAAAGCTTGCTCGCCCCGCGAAGCCGCCAGTAATATATTCGCAGTGCCCGCCAGTCGGGCAGGAATCGCGCGATGCGCCACGGAGTGAAAAGCTTCTTCTTTGCCACGCGTCCGACCATGATCGCACTGGTCACGCCGTGCTTCTTGAGCCTGCGTATCCATGCTCCAGGGCGGGCGACCCCCGCCGTGTAGAATGTATCCACCTCATCGGCCAGGGAACGCTCGGC
>JAFGTU010000222.1 GCA_016933985.1 Sedimentisphaerales bacterium
GGGACGATATCCGTCGAGTCGAAGCCCGCACAGGGAAGCACATTCAAGATCGTGCTGCCGAGGCAATAGCGGATCGTGCGACTGCTTTATCAAAATCTCGGGCACATAATTTTAATGCTGGCGCTGCTTTTGTGTTCGGGCTTTTTCTCGGCCTCGGAGACGGCTTTCTTCAATCTTTCGAGCCGGCACAGGCGAATGTTGCGGGAATCACGGCATCGATTGCAGAAGCTCGTCGCGCATCTCCTGGAGCACCCCGGTCGTCTGCTCAACAGCCTCCTGTTCGGAAATATGACCGTCAACGTCTTATACTTCTCGGCTTCAAGCGTTCTTGTGATGAGGATTGAGAAGGAGGTCGGGATCACGGCGGCCGGCGCCGTGGCTTTCGTTAGTTTTGCCTTGCTCGTCCTCGCGGGGGAAATACTGCCAAAATCAGTTGCCTATGCCAGCTCACGTTCGATAAGTGCGATTGCTGCTAGTCCCGCCTACCTTTGGCTGAAGGTGTTTGCTCCGCTGCAATTTGTTTTCAAAGTGCTTGTATTGGAGCCGACTTTGCGCATATTGCTCGGGCCGAAGAGGATGCCCCATTCGCTAAAAGTCGCGGAGTTTTTATCATTGATCGAAGCTACCCGCACACAGGGCCTGATTACATCCGATGAGAACAGGCTCCTGACGGAAGTAATCGAACTGGGTTTCCTGAAGGTCCGTCATGTTATGCGTCCGCGTGTGGATATGGTTGCCTGCTCGGCGAAAGAATCTGTGGAGACTGCCAAGAGGCTAATGTTGGCGAACAGCCTGACGAAGCTGCCGATATATGTCGGCGACATTGACAATATCATCGGTTTGGTGCATTTTCGTCGGCTTCTGCTCGAACCCGGCGTGCCGCTTGATAAACTGGCCGACGAAGTCTCTTATGTTCCCGAGCAGAAGACGGTGGAATCGCTGCTGGAATTCTTCCGGCGGAGCCACAGCGATACTGCTGTGGTCGTTGATGAGTACGGTGGGATTGCGGGGCTGGTTCGCCTGGAGGATATCGCCGAGGAGCTTTTTGGGCCAATAGAAACCGCCGAA
The DNA here is from genome assembly GCA_016933985.1 of Sedimentisphaerales bacterium. Taxonomy (GTDB): domain Bacteria; phylum Planctomycetota; class Phycisphaerae; order Sedimentisphaerales; family Anaerobacaceae; genus JAFGCD01. The sequence goes on from JAFGTU010000222.1 coordinate 1,069, forward strand.
GGGACCGAAGCGATCCAACAGATCCGCCTTTTCGAGTATCGTCTGGCGGGTAGTCTGGCAATTCACGACTGGGCTGAGGCGTTCGGGATTGATGTAAGTGAGACGCGAATTTGCACGGTTGGCGGACTGGTTACGGCAATGCTGGGCAGAATGCCAAAGACCGGGGACCAAGCACAATTGAACAATTTGACTTTTACTGTCGAAAAAGTGCGCAAGCACCGAATCGAAAGCCTCGTACTGAAACTGAAGCCCGGGGGAACGGATGGGCAGTAGCATATTCATGGTTGCGGTGTTTGCGTTTTTCGTATTGCTCTCGGGGCTGTTTGCGGGCAGCGAGACGGGTATGTATCAGCTCAGCCGGGTTCGGCTCCGCCTCGGTATCGAGAAGAAGCGATTCCTATATGTTGTCCTGGGAAAGGTTATGGGCGACAGTGCGGGGTTGCTGCTTTCGATGTTGGTGGGGACGAACCTTGTGTATTATCTTGCGACGAGCATGCTGACCTACCTATTCTTTGTAAAGGTGGGGCCTGAGTCGGCGGAGGCGTTGGCGACGGTCGTGGCTGTGCCGGTGCTCTTTGTTTTCTCGGAGTTGATCCCTAAAAATATGTTCTTCTATCGTGCGGACTTCCTCATGCCATACTCTGCACCCGTGCTGCTGGTATTTCACAAGGCATTTAGCTGGTGCGGAGCTGTGCCTGTGCTTCGCTTCATTTCCAGTGTCTTCTCAAGATTGTTAGGGCTGCAGTCTGCATCGAAGTCGGTAATAACCTCGGCGCAGAAGCACCGGATCAGGGCCATTCTGCAGGATACGCGCGAGGAAGGTATTCTTAGCTCCGTGCAGACGGAGATCATCGACCGGATTGTGGGCATCCCGAGCTTAAGGATACAGTCCGTGATGATCCCGATGCAAAAGGCCGAAACGGTGGACATTGCCTCGGACAGGCAGGCTTTGTTGAAGAAACTGGCCGAGCATGCCTATACTCGCCTGCTCGTTTGCGAGGAGCAACCGGCCAACATTGTGGGCTTCGTGAACATTTACGAGGCTTTGAGCTCGTCGCAGCAGTTCACTGATTTGCGGGATATGGTTAAGCCGATTCGCAGACTCAGCGGCGATACGGTTGTCACCGATGCGGTGGGAGTTATGCAGAGGGAGGGGCACAAGATTGTACTGGTAACACGGCCAGGCCGAGAGCGGCCAGTAGGTATCGTAACAATGAAGGACCTCGCCGAAGAACTCTTGGGCGAATTGGTCGAGTGGTAGAATGGCGCCCGCTTATTCAAGATGAGTTGCGAATCCAAATGTCTCAAAGAAATGTCAACCTTGCGGTTGTAGTGGCGGCTGTCGGGCTTGCGGCTTCGATTCTGGCCAACAGCATGAGTAAGCCGGTCGGCCGGGATGAGCAGATGTACTGCACCGCCGGCGTGCTGATGAGCCAGGGGAAAATGATCTACCGGGATTTTTCCTACGCGGCCCAACCGCCCTACCACGCCCTGCTTCTTGCAACGGTCTATCGTGTGTCGGGGACGAGCTGCTACTTATTGGCCGGTCGGTTGGTTTCGATCGTGTGCGACATATTGGTCGTGGTGTGCATTCTGGGGATATACAGACGGGTATTCGACCGCTTTGCCGTGTCCGGCGGACTTCTGGGCCTTGCAGGGGCGGCCCTGTACGTCTTTAATCCACTGGTCGATTATTCCAACGGGTATGCGTGGAACCACGATGTTGTGATTCTGTTTGTGGCGGCAGCGTTTTGGCTCTACATATCGATCGACTTCACTAGGCGATTGCAGTGGGCCCGGATTGCCGCAGTCGGCGCGCTGCTTACCTTTGCGAGCTGTATGCGAATTACGACGGCCCTGGTGGAAATGCTGTTCCTGGCAATTTTGATTGGCCGACCGGCGGGATCGTTCAAAGAAAGATGCAGGCGGATGCTGCCGTTTCTCGGTGCCGCAGCGGTTGTGTTGATTTGGCCTGTGCGGGTCGTTGCTCACGCGCCGCAGGCGTTCTTTCTGAATATGATCAAGATACCGATGCTTTACGCCGACTGGCTCGCGAAGATCGGTATGGTCCATAACAAGCTCGATTTGACAGTGGCCTGCCTTATAACGCCAGGCTATTCTGTGCTTGTCGGGATGGCGGTCTATTTGGGACTTGCGGTTCTCTTTCTGCGGCCGAGGCTGAAGATAACGAACGGCAGAAATTTATTGCTGGCATCTCTGCTGGCGGTAGCTTTCTTTATTATAGCGTTTGTCCCGCCGACGATGTGGCGGCAATATCTCGCAGCCCCGGCGCCTTTCATGATAATCGCCCTTGCCTATCCGCTGCTCTTCCTGAGAGAGCTGGCCGAGACGGACAAGGCGGCTCGGCAATTCGAGATAGTCTGTGTGCTGATTGGGCTATGCGTTCTTGTGGCGGCAGTATCGAATTCTATTGTATTGAAGAGACTGCCGCTGGCGATTCTCCCCGAGGAATGGACGCCGGTTGTAAGGCACCGGATTTCAGAGAAACTCGGACAGGCTGTTCAACAGCCCAAGAAGGTGCTGACTTTAGCCCCCCTGCTTGCACTTGAAGGCGGGTGCGATATCTACGACGAGCTGTCGGCCGGCTCGATTATATACAGGATTGGCGATTCCTTAACGCCCGATGAGCGGGCCGCTACGCATACGGTCGGCCCGCAGGGATTGCGTGCTATGGTGGAGGCATCGCCTGCATCGGCGGCGATCCTGGGCGTCGAGGCCCCCTACATGGCGTTTCTCGAAGAGCCGTTGAAACAGATTGTGCCGCCCGACTGGAAGACGACCGTGCTGGCGGATGGAGCCATAGCATACCTGCGCCCGTGACCGCCCTGCCGTGTCATTCCGAGCCGCTTGTCCGCCGTAGCCTTGGCGAAGGCGGAAGGAATCTATTAAAACATATTTCTCCACTTCGTTCGCTGCGCTCACTCCGGTCGAAATGACAGCCGACGCGCTTTCGCAGATGATTTTTCGCGGCCCAGCACAGCCGGCGACGGGTAGCTACTCCACGGGGATATCCTGACCCTGGCCTTTGATCCTTGGCCACTCTATTTCGAGAATCCCCGGCTCGACAAGGCGTACCTTTATCTGATCTTTCTTTACCGCGGGATTGAGGTCAAGCCGGATGACCTCGCAATCCTCCGACCGGGTGTACTTTACGACCTTGTACGGGCCGAGCACACCGACGCTGATAGGTCCGATATTTATCCCAAAATCACCCCACTGACCTTCGAATTCCTTCCCCATAATCAAACCTCCTGCCAATTCTCACCAATTCACGGATTATCCGTTATACTTCATTGTTTAGTACACGTACGCGAAATCTCTCCAAGTGCTTGTATCATTTGAATCTTTTAGATAATCTCTTGTGAAAAGAGCTAAATCATGAAAATCAACTCTTCCATCTGGCAATCCCTCAAACCCAGAAATATCTGCAATTGGCTCAGAATCAGCCCAAAAAGCATAATCCTTCAAATTAACTTTTCCATCAAAATTGAAATCCCCTGGAAAACTATTAAATCTTTCTTGAGCATACATATAAGGCTTCCCTGATTTATAAGTGCCATTAAAATCCTCAAAAGGAACTTTTGCAGTTTTTCCACTTGAAGTATAAAAATCACTTTTGTCAATAGCCTCTCTTATATCAGCTACAAAAGCAAGTGTATAATTATTTGGGTCATTAATATCATCATTAGGGTCTATAATGCTTTTTTCCCAAAATGTTATTGGCTTGTCTCCAAAATCAGCAAAATAAGGCTCAGTATTTACTAAAGGCAAACTGCACCATAAATCATTTACTGCATTAAGAGTTATATCTAAGCCAGACTGTGAAACAAGGCTTAATTCTAAATCAACAGGAGTTAAACTATCAATCGGCCTAACATCTACATTTATATCGTGCTCAAGACCTGGAATTCTTGAAATAATTTTTGTTTCTAAATCATAAATATTATAATACCACCCGTCCATTCCATCAAGTCCTTCTGAAGCTTCATTATAATGAAGAGTATTATGGGGCCTTCCTCTAAAATCAGGATTGCTAACATGGGCCA
>JAFGTU010000223.1 GCA_016933985.1 Sedimentisphaerales bacterium
AGTATGCGCAGAAGAAGCTCTATGTGGGGTGGGAAGTGTATGAGCACCTTGGTATGATTAAGGAGGCGTTGGCAGACAAAGCAGGGGCTATATCAGCCTATAGACTGGCGTTGGAGGTCGGAGCAGGCAGCTTGATGGAACAAGATGTAAATCGGATAAAAACGGCAATTGTAAACCTTTCCAAGTGAGAATAAAGGTGCATTGGACAGCAATGACTTGTGCTTTAATTGGTTAATCCAGATTGGAGACTAAAATGGCGGACGAAAGAACAACGGCGGTAAGGGGACAGTCGGGGCGGGCGGTGTTGCGTCCTGCGAGTGCTGCTATGACGCCGAAGGAAGTACTTGGGGTGCTGCGCCGGCACATGCTGCTTATTATCCTGCTAACGATAATTGGCTTGGCGGCTGGTGGCGGAACCTGCTGGTTGTTGAGGACTAAGCTGCCACGGTTCGTTGCGAGCGCCTATATCGAGGTTCTTCCTCCGATTCAGACGGACCCCATGGCGTTTTCGCCGACGCTGGTCCAGAAAGATATCAGATACGGGAATCGTCTGTCAATTGCGAATATGATAAAGCAACAAGGGACATTGGAGAACTTGCTTAGCAGGCAGGCGGTTAAGGATACGCAGTGGTTTAAGCAAGTCAATGGGCTTCCGCAACAGGTGAAATACTTGACTAAGTACCTCAACGTGGTGGCTAACAGGGATGCGGATTATATTGAGGTTTCGATGGCGTGCCGCGACGCCAAGGAGGCGGCGGACATAGTCAACGAGATGGTTGCTATGTTCATCGATTCTTACGGGAACAGAAAACAGCAGGAGGTTGCCAGCAAGCTCGCCGAGCTCAAGACTCGTCAAGGCAGGGTCCAGGAGGACTTGCGCACCGCGGAGAAGGCGCTTGAAGATGTTCGCACCGCCTGGCAGTTGACCGATCTTGAGGTGCCGAAGACAAACTATCTCAAGAACACCATCACGATGAAGCTGGATCAACTGGAGCTTGAGAAGAGCGACCTTGAGATAGCAATCAAGCAGCTTGAGGCTGATATAGGTGTGTACAGTGATCTGGCTCAAGGGCCAATAAGCGTGCAGATACAGCGTATTGTGGAGACCGATCCGGTGATGTTGGCGCTCAAGCAGCAGGTTAATTTCACCGAGGCTTCATTGGCAGGACTGCTTACGAAGTTCGGTGAGAACCATAGAGAAGTGCGTCAGCTTCAGGAGCTGAAGGATGAAATCCAGTTGAGATGGGACATCCGGGCCGGAGAGATAGGAGAGCAGACACGACAGGCGAATCTTGCAGATGCAAAAGACAGGCTGACGATTTATAAGCAAAGATTTACAGAGCTGGAAAGATTGCGACAAGAGGCGATCGCCAAGCAGAAAGACTTGGACATGGCGCGCATACAGTACGCTCAGCGCGCAGTGATAAGAGACGAAAGAATAGCGATGCTCGACGAAATCAAGAAGTCGATCGAGAAAATGACTATTGTTTATGAAGACCCTGAAACGCCGAAAGTCCGGCACCTCAGCGACGCCATTAAGCCGATCGAGCAAGTCATGTCTCGCCAGTGGTGGTTGTGGTTTCCAGGTGGAACGATATTGGGGTTCCTGTTTAGTGTGGGGCTTGCCTTCTTGGTTGAAGTGGCCAACGACCTGGTTCGCACGCCGAAAGACGTCGGCAAATATCTAAACATTCCGTTACTCGGTGTCGTTCCGGATGCATCGGAAGATCGGGACGTTCGCGGGATCGACCTTACTCGCGTAGTCAGTCTGGCACCATACTCGCTGGTGAGCGAGGCATACCGCCAATGCCGCACGAATCTTAAGCTCTCTGGCAGCGGCAAATCGCTTAAGACATTGCTTGTGACAAGCGGTTCAGCAGGTGACGGGAAGACTTGTGTGGCGATAAACCTGGCTACTGCATACGTGGCTGAGGACAAGAAGGTGCTCTTGATAGATGCCAATTTCAGGCAGCCGACCACCGAGAAGCTGTTTCCCAAGGGCGAATCCGGGAGGCTGGATAATGAGGGCTTGAGTGTGGGGTTCGGATTGAGCAGCCTGCTAGTGGGGCAGTGCGGGGCGCAGGAGGCCATAAGGTCGAGCGGAATTGAGGGGCTTGATATAATTGATGCAGGCCTCTTGCCTCCGAATCCCGCCGAGCTTCTGGGCAGTATCCGGATGGCTCAATTGCTCAGTGAGCAGCGGAACAACTACGATTTCATAATTATTGACAGCCCGCCGGTCCTGCTCATTAGCGATGCGAAAGTGCTGGCCAAGCGAGTTGACGCGACGGTTGTGGTGTTCAATGCGTCGGCAACGCGTCGTGGCGCCGCACAGCGGACGATTCGCGAGCTTGAGGAGGTTGATGCGGTTGTAGTCGGCTGCGTTTTGTTGGCCGCACCGTCTCTCAAAGGCGGGTATTTCCAGGAGCAGTACAAGTCTTACAGGCGGTATCAGGAGAAGTTACAGGCTACCGGCGCGGGCGCATAGGCCGCCGCGAAATTGCCGAGGCGAGCATTATATACTCGACGAGCAGCCGGTTGCGACGTATAAGAAAGGACCCCCGGGCAGACCTGGGGTCCTTTTTGTTTGCGCATATATCATAAGGGGTATATTTGATGCAGAAGTTTTTAGTGACAGGCGGAGCCGGATTCATCGGCTCCAATATATGCAGGGCGCTCATTTCCCAGGGCCGCCTTGTAAGGGTGGTTGACAATCTTCTAACGGGCCGAATGAGCAATCTTGCCGATATCATAGACAAGATTGAATTCATTGAGGCGGACATGGGCGACCAGCAGGTTGCAAAGGCCGTTATGAAGGATATAGATGTTGTGCTGCACGAGGGCGCCTTGCCGTCCGTGCCCCGCAGCGTTGACGACCCGGCTGCCACGCACAGGCACTGTGTCGATGCGACTTTTACGCTTCTTCTGGCGGCTCGCGACAGGGGCGTCAAGCGGTTTGTGTATGCTGCGAGCTCCTCTGCTTACGGCGATACTGCGACTCTGCCGAAGGTCGAAACGATGAGGCCTACTCCGCTGTCGCCTTATGCCGTGGGCAAGCTCGTTGGCGAGCACTATTGCTCGGTGTTCTTCAAGGTTTTTGGATTGGAGACGATTTCGCTGCGTTACTTCAACGTTTTCGGCCCGTTCCAGGACCCGACAAGCCAATACGCCGCAGCGATACCGGCGTTCGTTACGGCCATATTGAAGGACGAGCCGCCGACCGTTTACGGCGACGGAGAGCAGAGCCGCGACTTCACCTACATTGACAACGTCGTTGACGCGAATCTGCTTGCGGCAATGGCCGAGCAGACCACGGGAGAAGTCGTGAATATCGCCTGCGGCGAGGCGGTGACGGTAAACGCGATTATTGATATGATCAACGCTTCGGTGGGCAAGAACGTCCAGCCTGTTTATGCCGCAAGCCGGCCCGGCGACGTAAAGCACTCGCTCGCAGATATCACCTTGGCCGAGAAGACCATCGGCTTTAAGCCGAGAGTGTCGTTTCAAGAGGGGCTCGCCAAGGCGATAGACTGGTACCGAGCTAATCTCCTCTGACGGGTAGAGAGTCATCAAAGCCGGCGGTATCGAACTCAATCTGTCTTGCTCTGGGGATCGGATAAGTCCCAGGGGGGAATGGCTTTTATGAATGCCTCTGTATCCTTCTTCTCGACGTACTTGTCGGCGGCTTGTATGTACTTGACGCTTTGGAGAATCGCCCGCGCATAAAGGCTCTTGTTGCTTGTTTTTTGCATATTTGTTCCAAGCTTGCCACTGTTTTGCTCTGCACCCGGTCCGGCTTGGGCATTCCGCCGCCAGATGTCACTTGTAAACTCGACTATGGCATCATCCGGGTCGTAGAAGAATTTCGGATCGCTGACATTTCCCTTTTTGAAGGCCAGATTCATCCACTCGGGCTTTGGTTTGTGGATCGCCCGCGTATAAGGGGATACCCTATGATTGATGTTGCTGAGGGTCAGCATTGCTCCGTCCACCCAGTTCTCGATTGTGGTTTCGGCTACATTCATTCCATAGGTCTCCAGGAATGCCCGCTGGAGCAGGACGCGAAAGGTCAGCTCCGTATCCCAGAAATTCCCGGTCAATTTATCAAGGAAGGATTCGTCCACAATGTCGATCTTGGCCTCGAAATCCTTGTTGACGAATTCTTCAACGGGGTCGAGCTTCTTGTTCTTTTCATCTTTCTTATACATTTCTCTGAAGAGATGCACATCGTGGTATATCTCGATCATACGATGCCTGGCTTTGTTCTCGTCGCGGACGTAGTACTTCCCGGCGTTGGCGTTGACGAAGGGATGGATAATATGGTCGGTAGCAACATGGGTGAGGTAGCCGACGGCAAAGGCCAGCAGCTTAAGATCAGCCTGTTTCTCCCCGGCCAAATCGGCACTATCTGCAAGGACAAGACGAAAGAGATTGACCGCAAAGAGATTGGGAGTCTTGCTGTGTAGAACATATGCGTTCGGGGTTATGGGGATGTGAATATCGAGGAACATCTTGATGCCACCTTCGACGGGAGACTCGAAATACGGAATATCCGGCCCGATGGAGCCGAGGCGTGCGTAGTTGGGATAGTCTTTACACGCCTTCTCAATGTCCTTTCCAATCTTCTGCGGCGCCCATGCGCGGACAATCCGACAGACATCGTCACAAACCGCAAAATGTACAAGACTCGCAGACATTGCTACGACCTCCTTTCATTTGTCGGCGCCACCGGAAGACAGAGGAGATGACTCTCAACATGTCTCGTCGCGGCCCGCGGAGTGTGCCCGCAGCTCCATGGTCTGTGGGATTAATCGAGCTTTTCCTTTAGGTCCTGGGCCCTTTGGATTAGCTGTTCGCGGTCGGGCTGCTGTTGAGGCGACAGCTCAAAGGTCCATTCGTAGGAATCTCGTATCTTTTTCGGACTGACTATCTGAGCGAAGAAATCCCAGGGGAACTTGTCATACCAGGGACTCTTGAGAGGCCGGTGCGTACTCAGCGTCTCATAGCCCTCCTTGCTTATCCTGACGTTGTAGTCGCCGTACCAGTTGAACGGGACGGTAACGGGGGATTGGCCTATTTCCTCATCGTTAAGGACAACGAGCGCATCCTGCGGGTTGGTATTGATTGTGAGCCTGCGCTCGACGCACCCGGCAAGCAGCACGGCTAAAGCCGCCGTAACAACCGTCAGGATCGGCAAATTCCATTTTTTCATAAGCAAGGCCCTCGAACTATCAGCACCGAGTTAACGGGACTATTATAATGCAAGAAGGCCAGCGGCCAAGCTTAAACTTGGCCGGAGCGGCGATTTTTATGCGTTTGTACGTTTCAATGGCGTCCTTTGCGGGCGAATGTGGGTCAAGGCTGACGGTCTTGTGGGCGATTGTCAGTCGGCTGGGACGCATCGTCCTTTTGCCCAGATTCGCAGGCATTGGACGCTTTCGGCCATCGTAACCGATAGAGGCGGCGAGGTCTCCAGCGCCGTGATGATTCGGGCCGTATCGAGCTCGGCCTTGTCCGAAAAAGCCTCGTGGAGGGCTGAAATGACGGCTTGCTCGATTTCAGAGCCGCTATGGCCCTGGGCGGCATCCGCTATCGCGTCCAGATCGAAATTTTCGGGCTGCCGGTTACGCTTTTTTAGATGGATGCTGAATATCTCCTTGCGAACATCGGAATCGGGCAGATCGACAAAGAATATCTCGTCGAATCGCCCCTTTCTGAGCAGCTCCGGGGGCAAGGCCCCGATATCGTTGGCGGTGGCGACGACGAATACAGGGGCTTCCCGCTCCTGTAGCCAGGTCAGGAGGGTTCCGAACATTCGCTGTGAGAGTCCCCCGTCGGCGCTTCGACTTGCGGCGGATGCAAATGCCTTCTCGATTTCATCAATCCAGAGTATCACCGGCGACATAGTTTCAGTCTGCCGGAGGGCGTCGCGGAGGTTTCTCTCGGATTCGCCGATGAAGCTGGCGTATAGACTGCCGGGGTCGAGCCTGAGCAGCGGCTGATGCCAGGCCGTAGCGATAGCCTTGGCGCAGAGGCTTTTGCCCGCCCCCTGAACTCCGAGCATAAGAACGCCCCTGGGGGCCTGCAAGCCGAATTCCACTGCTTCGGAGCCGAAAGCGTCCTTTCGCTGATTAAGCCACCTCTTAAGATGCTTCATGCCGCCGATTTCGGTCAGGTCGAGGGGCGTTTTGATAAATTCGAGGAGTCCGCCGCGCTGTATCATACGTCGCTTGCTGGCGATGACGACGTTTATGTCGTCGTCGTCAAGGTGGCGGTCGGCAAGGACGGTATCCGTAATAATCCTGACGGCCTGGCGGCGCGTCAGGCCGCGGAGGTTGCGGACAATCGTATCAAGGCCTTTTTGGCTGATGCCGACCTCGATAGGGGTTTTGCTGTGGATTCGCTGGAGGGTGGCCCGGATAATCTCGTAGAGCTCCTTTTCATCGGGGAAAGAGATTTCAAAGGGCCTGGCATACGCCTTGATCGCTTCCGGGAGATAATCGCTGCTGTCGATCATAACGAGCGTTATTCCGGTATTGCCGAAGCTGTCTATCATGTCTCGGAGTATCCGCAGTGCCTTGCCGCTCTTGAGATGGTCTGCCAAGTCGAGTGTAACGCAGATCGAGCCGGGCTTTGTGCCGGCGAGATTTGCCAGCCCTGCAGCAGGGCTATCGGTCTCTGCGATGCTCGGGCTGCCCGCCAGAAGCCCCTCCCGGACGCCTTGCGAGGCCGACCATATCCACATATCGCGTTTAAGGCCCAGGGCCGCCTGCCGGACTATCTCCAGCGCATAACGCTCCTCATGCGTAACGATCGATATACAGCGATAGCGCCCGTTGACCAGCTCCTCAAATCGCTCGAAATCATCCATCATACTTCCTCATAATAATCCTCCTGAAAATGTCCGACAAGGCCGAAGACTACTATTACCAATTATATTGTAATCCGGCGAGTTTGAAAGAAGAAACCGTGGTATTGCCGATGTAATCGTAATAGGGTGTTGATAATGCGTTGCCTTGCCGCTTATAATCCTGGGGCTTGTTACAGGGGCCCGGCCAGAGGCCGATATAGCGAATGAGAAAAGGATTTCAACGAACCGCGACGATACTTAACCTCGTCGGCAATCTCCTCCAGATTCTAAGCTTTCTTTTGCTCCTTCCGCTTATTTTCGTAGTCATCTACTGGGGGCGGATGGGCGATGGAATCGGGACAATCGTCGCTTTTGTTATTCCGGCGGCCATCTCGTTTTCTCTGGGGCTGGTCTTGAAGAGCAAATTTCCGAGCGGTGTGCTGGGCACGCAGGGTTCTATGCTCATGTGCGCGGTCGGCTGGGTTCTCGTTTCGGCCATTGGGGCCCTGCCATACGTAATCGGGCTCGGCTCAGGTTATCTGAATGCATATTTCGAGGCGATGAGCGGCTTTACGACGACCGGCATCACCGTCTTGACGGGGCTGGATAATATGGCGAGGAGCATCCTGTTCTGGCGGGCCTTCACCCAGTGGCTCGGCGGGTTGGGAATATTATCCTTCTTTCTGATCGTGACGTTCAGGGGGGCTGTAGCTCATCATATCTACGGAGCCGAAAGCCATAAGATATCTTCGGGGCGTCCTGCGCCGGGATTGTACAGTACGCTTAGGATACTCTGGTGCATATATGTCGCCTTTACCGTTTTCGGCGTGGTTGTGCTGGCGGTTGAGAAGATGCCCGTTTTTGATTCCCTCTGCCATACGCTGACTGCTCTATCGACCGGAGGATTTTCGCCTTACGACAGCAGCATCGAATTCTACCGGCAGGCC
>JAFGTU010000224.1 GCA_016933985.1 Sedimentisphaerales bacterium
CCGACGCCGTTTCTGATGCCGTTTTTTGCAGTGTTCTTTGGGATGTGCCTGGCTGATGCGGGCTACGGGCTGGTTATGGTCGTGGCGGTCGCTTTGCTGATAAGGAAGATACAGGGCGACACGAAGCTGATAGCGATGCTCGGCCTCTGCGGCGCGGCTACGATAATAGTCGGCGCCTTGACGGGCGGCTGGTTCGGCGACGCGGTGCAACAGTTTGCCCCGGCGCTGGGGCCGCTGCGAGGGAAGATGATGTGGTTCGACCCGTTCGAGAAGCCGATGTACTTCTTCGGGATCGCCGTCGGTCTGGGCTATTTTCAGATTATGACCGGGCTTTTCGTCGCATTCTGCCACAACATAAAGGAAAGGGATTACGCCTCTGCGGTGTTCAACCAGTTGACGTGGCTCGTGATGCTGAATTCGGTTGTGATTTTTGGGGCGAGCAAGGGCGGATTCATCCCCGCGCATATCGGGGGGATATTCGGAAAGGTCGCGCTTCTTCCGGCGGCGATGATTCTCGTCTTCAGCGAGCGCGAGGGCGGATGGGGCGGACGGCTGGGAATGGGGTTCTATAACCTCTTTAGCTCGATATTTTACCTGGGCGACGTTCTGAGCTATCTGCGGCTGATGGCCCTCGGTATGGTGGGGGCAGGGCTTGCTATGGCAATCAATGTTATCGCGGGGATCTCCCTGAAAATACCCTACGTCGGAATTATCGTAATGGCCGCGGTCCTTGTCGGCGGACACCTGTTCAATCTCATACTCGCGGTGCTCAGCGCGTTTGTTCACACGCTTAGGCTTCAATACGTGGAGTTTTTTCCGAAGTTCCTGATCGGCGGCGGCAGGCTGTTCCAGCCGCTGACAAAGGAATACAAAAACATATATATCAAGACATCAGAAGTACAACAGTAAGAAAGAGAGGTTTTAGCAATGATTGACGGATTGACGTTGGCTCTAACTGGTGCGGGAATGGCGGCGTTGTTTGCCGGTATCGGCTCGGCCATCGGAATAGGTATCGCCGGCAGGAGCGCAACCGGCGTTCTGAGCGAGAAGCCCGAGAGGTACGGCCAGATGTTCATTATGGTCGTTCTACCGGGAACGCAGGGATTCTACGGCTTTCTTGCCGCGTTTATGGTGATGCTCAAGCTGAATTTCTTCGGCGGCACGGGCGTCCCGGAGCTGAGCACCATGCTGGGGCTGCAGACATTGATAGCCTGCATACCGATAGCGTTTGCCGGGCTTGTCAGCGCGATCTTTCAGGGCAAAGTATGCTCCGGGGGCATCCTGATGGCGGCCAAGAGGCCGGAGATGGCCTTCAAAGCCGGCGTTGTTTATGCGGTTATGGTTGAGATATACGCGATTCTCGGGCTGCTCGTGACACTGTTCATGATATTGTTCGGGATCAAGTGGCCGGTGGTATGAAACGCCGCGTGTATCCCCAAACGAGATAAGAAATTCCAATCGCGAGAGACCGGATTATGGAAGCTCAACAGGTCATAGAGAAGATTCTCGCCGATGCCGGCGCTGAGGCCGAGAAAATATTAAATCAGGCCCGCGAGAAACAGGCTGCTGAACAGGCCCAGGCCGATGAAAAGCTGGCGGGCTACAATGAGCAGACGCGCTCGCTGGTCGACAAGGCCGCCAACGATGAGAAGGCCCACCTTCTGGCTGCGGCGAGAATGAAAATCGCCAAAGAGCGTTTGGCGGAGAAGAGGAAGATACTGGACGAACTCTTTGATCAGGCTCGCGCGCGACTGCAGGGGCTGGCGGACGAAGAGTATCGCGGCATTATGGTCAGGCGAATGCTCGAGGCCGTCGAAACCGGTGACGAGGAGGTCGTTGTCGATCGCTCCGACAGCCGAATCGATATGGACCTGCTAAAAGAAGTCAACCGGCAGCTCGGCCCTGGATTTAAGGGGAATCTCAGGTTCGCCTCTGCAAAAGACGATCTCGGCGGAGCTGGATTCATCCTCAAAAGGGGCAAGATAAAGACCAATGTCTCGCTCGCCGTGCTCCTCGATCAGGCCCGCAAAGAACTCGAAATAGAATTGGCAAAAGACCTCTTCGAGGATTAGCGCGTAACAGTAAAGGAGCAAGAAAGAAGAAACCCGCTGAATATCCGGAATTCAGGCCGCCAAGGGCGCCTGATGCCCTGATAACCTGATACACACAACCTGATATCCTATACTCCAATGCCTGAAATTGCCAAACAAGCTATCCTTGATTTCTATACATATCCGCCTATAGGGGGCGACGACTGGCGATACGTATTCGAGACCGCCGAGGTCCGCGCAATGGAGATTGGCATGCTCAGCCGGTCGCTGCTGCTGGATATGGTCAATGCCGATGGTTTTGCGCAGGCGTCCGAGCTGCTCAGCGGCACGGAATACGCCATTGGGGCGACCGGAGATTTTGGCCGCGTTGAGAACATGCTTGGCGAGAGGCGAACGGCGATTCGAGAGTTGTTCGCGCAGTTGATGCACGATCCGCCCATCGTCGAGCTTCTGAAGTCGCGGGACGACTTTGCGAATCTCAGGCTGGTGCTGAGGCGAGTGCTGACGGGCAAGACCCTCGCCGCAGATTACAGCCCGGACGGCAATGCTTCGCCGGATGTGTTCAGCAATGTCTTCGAGGAGGAAAGGTATGATCTTCTGCCGGATTATATGCGGCAGGCGGCCGACGCCGCCGTCCTGGCGTACTATGAGAAGAAAGACGTTCGGCAGATAGATTACGCAATCGATGCAGCCGAGGCGGCCTACAACCTGGCGAAGGCGCGGCGGCTGGGCAGCGCCTTTCTGACGGGCCTGTTCAAGATTCAAATCGATTTGACCAATATTCGAACGATGTTCCGCCTGAAGTTCACCGAGTCCGAGAACCGCAAGGTCTTCCTCGACGGCGGATTTATCGAGCTGGAAAGGTTCATCCACGGCCCGGACCTGGGCTACGAAGCCCTTGGGCCGCTGTTTTTTGTGACTCCTTACCATCGCATCGTCGAATCCGGTGCGGCCTACTTGACCTCGAACAAGTCTTTTCTGAAACTCGAGCAGCAGTGCGATGAGCACTTGGGCGGATTTCTGAAATTGACCGTCCAGATAACCGCCGGCCCCCAGCCGATCATCGCATATCTCCTAAAAAAAGAAAACGAAATAAGAACCGTGCGGCTGATACTGACCGCAAAAAGAAACTCCCTCGATACAAAACTGATCTTAGACAGAATTGCGTGAAACAAAACTCGATCTCATATTTAGCCCCCCAATTTATTGGGGGGGGGGGTGACCCTGAAAAATGAAACCAAACCGCCCAAATTGTTGTTGCCGCCACACCCAAAACGTAGGGTGTGCACCGCACACCACAACGGCCTTCCTGCTTCTTTGCCTGAGCCTCTTTTCACCCGATTCGCAGGCCAAGGAGAATAGCCCATACCTCGACGCAGTGCGTGAGTTTGCTGATAACGTTCTCAAATACGGCAGGGATACCTATGGACCTAAGAAGACACCGTTGTTTGTTGATGGGCTGAATATCAATAACCATGAGCCGGTTAGGTGGATGGAACCAAACGGAGACAAGTGGGTTCTCTCCAATCTCTCAAGCCAGCAGACGCTATTCCGCACCCTGGATGGACTTACTACAATCACAGGTGATCCAAAATACAAACACGCAGCAATGGGTGCGATTGAGTACGCTTTCGAGCATCTTCAGACTTCCAACGGGCTTTTGCCCTGGGGCGGACATCAGGCGTATGACGCCACAGCAGATAAGACACGCGGCCTTTCCATACATGAGCTTAAGGGAATATATCCTAATTACAGGTTGATGTGGCAGGCGAACCCACAAGCCACGAAGCAATACATTGAGGCATTCTGGTCTGCTCATGTTATTGATTGGTCCAACCTTGATATGAATCGGCATGCAAAGATCAATGAGCGTGTGGAAAAACCCTGGAATCACGAATACAAACCTGGTACGGCTTTTGAAGGTGAAGGGCTGTCTTTTTTTAATACGGCCAGTGACTTGATCTATGCGGCGGTGGAGCTTACACGACTGTCCGGAAACAAAGAACCTGTTGTGTGGGCAAGACGCCTTACCAAAAGATATGTCGATGTGAGAGATCCTAATACCGGCATCAGCTATGGGATGTATACTTCTGTGAAGAAGCAGGAGATACCTGATTCCTATGATTCTGTACTTAGAAAATTAGTGTCTGGAGCAACTAATTTCCCAGTGAGTATGTTTCCTAGTGGTATGATGCATCCAAAGATCCGTGAGGTGTCCGCTTATGATATGCCTACTCCAGGGATAAGAGTACACAGATATTTGCTCAATTGGCTGAGTCTACTCATGGTAGGAGAGACATTAGGAGGTAGTGAAGGCGAAGAACTAAAGCATTGGGCTTTGGAAGAGTTGACTGCTTTCGGCAAGTATTATCGCAAGAAGGATAATGTATATATTCCGATGCTCACCGATGGCACTAATATAGAGGGATATGTCGTCAAAGTGGATGGTCCGCTGGGACCCAAAGGTGCTACCTTAGAGCCGGTGCCAGCGGGGTCTTCAGATCTATGGATTTATACCATGGGTTATCGCGTCATGAATGATGCCTTCATGTGGGAGATAGCCCGTAACATCTCCAAAGGTTGCGGATTTGGGGATATCGGAAAAAGCTCAGAGGATGCCTCCCAACTTAATCTTGGCACAGATTCCTCAGATCCTTACGCCATCTTGTCTTTTCTTGAGTTACATAGAGCGACTGGTAAAAATGAATTTCTGGAATTGGCCAAAAAAATCGGTAGCAATGTCTTAGACAATCGTCTTCACAAGGGATTCTTTGTTGCGAGCAAGAAGCACACCTACTCCAAGTTTGATACGATGGATTCCCTCGCATTGTTGCATCTGTACTCGGTACTTGTAGGAAGAGAATCCACAATACCACAGGCCTATCCATCTACGCCTTTCTACGAGGGTAATTACCGCAAGAAAGAGTATGCAATCGACAACCAGATTTTCTACACCTTTACTGAATTCTCTGAACCTCCTATTTCTATACAGGAAGCGGCTGCCGTAGGCGACATCACCTCAATTAGATCTTTGCTTGAGAAAGGTGTCGAAGTTGATGCTGTAGAAAACACTATTTACAGAACTGCTCTTCATCGTGCAGCCAAAGGTGGATACATGGAGGTTGTGCAACTTCTTTTGACCGAAGGTGCTAATGTTGAAGCAACCGACTCTTGGCCCGGTGCTACTCCTTTGTATTACGGGGTAGAGCAAGGTTACCGGGAAATAGTAGAACTTCTTATCGCTCACGGTGCAGATATCCACGGAACTATTAAGTACCCTGCCGGTGATACGCCTTTACACTGTGCGGCAAGGAAAGGCCACAAAGACATTGTAGATCTGCTGATTAGCAAGGGTGCAGATGTGAACAGCAAGAATGACCAGGGAGAGACTCCTCTCGATGTAGTCGGAGGACGATACCGCAAAGAGATATGCGGATTGCTTGTAGCAAAGGGAGCCAAGCTTTCATCTATCCATTTGGCCGCAGAGTTGGGGGCCTTGGCTCAAGTAGAAGTACTTCTTGAAGAGGGAATTGATGTCAATGCAAAAGACGAAGATGGGAAGACACCACTGCACCTGGCTGTTCAAGAGGACCACAAGGACGTTGTCCAAGCACTCGTCTCCAAAGGGGCGGATGTCAATGCGAAGGACAACAAGGGCATGACGCCGATACACTTGGCTACCCTAAGAAACCTCAGAGATATTATTGACCTGCTAATCAGCAAGGGTGCTAATGTAAATACAAAGAACGAGAAGGGCGAGACTCCACTCGATATTGGCGGATATAACAAAGAGATCGCCCCGTTACTTATATCAGCCGGAGCGAGGACTTCAACCATACACAATGCCGCCCTTTGGGGACTTGTATCTGAGGTTAGACGTTTTCTTGACGAAGGGGTGGATGTCAATGCCAAGAATGAGGACGGCTGGACACCACTACACTTAACCGCTCAGGCAGGCCGTAAAGATGTCATGGAACTACTCATCGCTAAAGGGGCTGATGTAAATGCCCCAAATTCCAAGGGCCAGACACCTTTGCAGATGGTACGACGAGCGGACGAGGAGACCTTCAAGGAGTTGATGGATTTGCTGCTCTCTAACGGAGCTAATTTGAACGCGAAGGATGATTCTGGCTGTACCCTATTGGATGATGTGGCTTTGGGGCGGTCAGAACCGGAAATATTTGAGTTTCTCCTGTCGAAGGGTGCAGACGCCAACAACATTCACTTGGCGGCTTATCGGGGAGATGTGAACCGTGTGAAAAGCTTCTTGAAAGAAGGTGCGGATATCAATGAAAAGAGGACTACCAGGCAGCGCACACCTCTCGACTATGCCGTAAAAGGAGGAAAGGTCGAGGCCGTACGACTGCTGATAGCGGAAGGTGCAGACATAAATGCAGGTGACAAGGATACCCCTGTTCTCATACAAGCCGTTATATCTGGGAATACTGAGATAGCGGGACTCTTATTGGCTAATGGGGCGGATTTAAACGTAGTAGGTAGTTCAATGCGTATGACAGCTCTGCACACAGCGGTGTTACGTGGAAACAAGGAGATGGTGCAATTGCTTATCGACAAGGGTGCAGATGTCAATGTCAAAGTAGGTGGGAGAACCGCTCTGGATGTGGCAAAGCTGTTGAAGAGGCAGGAGATAATCGACTTGCTAAAGAAACACGGAGCAAAAGAATAACTAAGTCATTACAACATACGACATACGAAATACGAGATACGAAACAATGGAAGGCAAAGTAGCAGTTATAGGCAGTTCTGATTTTGTAATGCCGTTCTCGGCCCTTGGGGTCGATACGTTCGCGGTCGGCGAAACGCCGCAGGAAATAGCCGAGTCGGCAAAGCAGGTCGCCGACCAGGGCTATGGACTCGTCGTAGTCGCTGAGAATATCGCCTCTGCAGTTGATGAGGTCTTCGCCGGCTACCAGCAGTCGCCCACGCCGTGCATAGTCGTAGTGCCGTTCACGACGCAGTCCGAAGGATTCGCCACAAAGGCGCTCGGAGAAGTGCTCAAAATGGCGACCGGTATAAACATAATGCAGGACAATTAAGGAATCATAAGCCGCTATAAACTTTAGGCACTTTAGTCACTTTAGCTCACTTTAGTCACTTGACACTTCTTAGTGTCTTAGTGTCAGACAGAAGGGTATCAATAATGAGTGAAGGCAAACAAGGCAAAATCGTTAAAGTGGCAGGCCCGGTCGTCGTTGCCGACGGCATGACCGGGGCGCGAATGTATGACGTTGTCCGCGTCGGAGATATGAACCTCATAGGCGAGATCGTCGAATTGCGGGGCGATAGGGCCTCGATTCAGGTTTATGAGGAGACGACGGGCATGGGACCAGGCGAGCCGGTGGTCGATACCGAGGCCCCGCTCAGCGTGGAATTAGGCCCCGGCTTGATCGAGAGCATCTACGACGGGATTCAAAGGCCGTTGAATACTCTGGTCGATATGGAAGGCGAGTTTATGAGCCGGGGAAGCGAGACGCCCGGCCTGGGCCGCGACAAGAAATGGCATTTCAAGCCCATCGTCTCCAACGGCTCGAAAGTAAGTCCGGGCGACATTATCGGGGAAGTCCAGGAGACGTCTCTGATGCTGCATAAGATCATGGTCCCGCCGGCGGTGGCCGGGACCATACAGAAAATAGCCGAGGGCGACTTCACCGTTGCGGATACCGTGGCCGTATGCGTGGGCAAGGATGGCGCCGAGACGGCCCTCCAGATGATGCAGAAATGGCCCGTCCGCAGCGCGCGAGACATCAAGAGGCGCCTGGCCCCCACGAGGGTGCTCGTTACGGGCCAGCGCGTCATTGACACCTTCTTCCCGATCACCAAGGGCGGCACGGCTTGCGTGCCCGGCCCGTTTGGGACCGGGAAAACGGTCGTGCAGCACCAGTTGGCAAAATGGGTCGATGCCGACGTCGTTGTCTATGTGGGCTGCGGCGAGCGAGGAAACGAGATGACGGACGTCCTGACGGAGTTTCCCAAGCTGAAAGACCCCCGTTCGGGCGAACCTCTGATGAGGCGGTCCGTGCTGATCGCGAATACGTCAAATATGCCGGTGGCGGCCAGAGAGGCGTCGGTCTATACGGGAATTACAATAGCGGAATACTTCCGCGATATGGGTTATACCGTAGCCCTGATGGCCGACAGCACAAGCCGTTGGGCCGAGGCGATGCGGGAGATTTCGACACGACTCGAAGAGATGCCCGCCGAGGAAGGCTATCCGGCATACTTGGCCGCCCGGATCGCGGCGTTCTACGAAAGGGCCGGGCGAGTGGAATGCACAGGCTTGCCGGAACGTGAAGGAGCGCTGGCGATAATCGGGGCGGTAAGCCCCCCGGGCGGAGACCTCTCCGATTCCGTCGTCCAGGCCACCCTCCACGTGGTGAAAGTCTTCTGGTCGCTGAAGGGCGAGCTGGCGTACCAACGTCACTTCCCTGCGATAGACTGGTTAACCTCGTACAGCTTTTATAAGCAGTATTTGAGGGGATGTTTTGAAGACAAAGAGCAGGGGGACCAGATGGAGCGGATGACGGTTGAGGCGATGGGGCTGCTGGAGCAGGAGGCTGAGCTTATTGAGATTGTTCGGCTGGTCGGGGCTGAGGCGCTTTCGCCGGAGGATCGGCTTGCCCTCGAAACGGCGCGGTCTATCCGGGAGGACTTTCTGCACCAGAATGCGTTTCATAAGGTCGATACTTATACTTCGATGGAAAAACAGTACGAAATGCTTAAGATGGTTCTGCACTTCCATAAGCAGTCTCTTGAGGCGATTGCAGCGGGCCTCGATACCGCCGAGATATTCAAGCTGGCCGTGCGCGAAGAGATCGCCAGGGCGAAGTATATTCCCGAAACGGAGATCGACAAGATTAGACAGATCAGGACGACTATCGAAGAACAGATCAAGCAGTTGCAGGGCACGGCGGTCGGCTGATTTGAGATTGATGGGTTCGGATTGCATTGCCGCTAAGGCACTAAGACACGAATTTGTTTAGAAAGAAAAGACTGATGGTAGGCTGAAGGTCGCCCTACGAGTTTTGAGATATTGATCATTGGCGAAAAGATGAAAGCCAATATTAGACAAAGCAGTTCTGAAGGGTTTGCGATGTTAGCTATTAAGGAATATCAGACAGTTGCGAGTATTCAGGGCCCGTTGATGATGGTGGAGATGGTCGATGAGGCAAAGTACGGACATATTGTTGATATCGAGCTTGGTGACGGGTCGATTCGGCACGGCCAGATTCTGCAGGTCGAGAAAGATAAGGTTCTCGTGCAGGTCTTCGAGGGCACGCGGGGAATCGACGTGGAGCGGACAACGACGCGGTTTCTGGCCAAGCCGTTGGAACTGGCGGTCTCGCCGGAGATTTTGGGGCGCGTTTTCAGCGGGCTGGGCGAGCCTAAGGACGATGGGCCTGCGATTATTCCTCAGAAGCGGCTGGATATAAACGGCCAGCCCATCAATCCATTCGCGCGGGATTATCCGAATGAGTTCATCCAAACGGGAATTTCGACGGTTGACGGGTTGAATCCGCTTGTTCGCGGTCAGAAGCTGCCGATATTTTCCGGGGCCGGGCTGCCTCACGATGAGCTGACGGCCCAGTTCGCCAGGCAGGCGACGATTTTGGGTAAGGGCGAGGCGTTTGCGGTTGTCTTTGCGGCGATGGGGATTACGTTCGAGGCGGCCCAGTTCTTTATCGACGA
>JAFGTU010000225.1 GCA_016933985.1 Sedimentisphaerales bacterium
GGAATTCGCCCAGGCGGGCCAGCCCGTCGGCATCGGCCCGATGGCGATGACGTCGGCTACGGCCCCGGGGACATTGGCGGGGACATTGGCCCAGGAGAATGCGGAGATCCTGGCCGGCGTCGTGGCAGCTCAGCTATTTGCGCCGGGCACGCCGATTACATACGGCGGGATACCGCACATTATGGACCCGCGGACGAGCATCTGCTCCTTCGGCTCGCCGGAGCAGGGGTTGATGGCTGTGGCGATGGTGCAGATGGCGAGGCACTACGGCTTTCCCGTCTATATAAACGTCGGCCTGACCGACGCCAAGTTCCCCGACGCCCAGGCAGGCATCGAGAAGGGCACGTCACTGCTGCTCGGCGCTCTGGCCGGGGCCGATACCTTCGGTCACTGCGGTATATGCGGCACCGACCACGCGGGTAGCCTCGTCTGGCTGTATCTCGATAACGAAGCCGCCGAATACGTCAAGCGGATTGTCCGGGGTTTCAAGGTCGATGAGGAGAAAGTGGCGGCGAATGTTGTCGGCAAGGTCGGCCCGGGCGGCAATTTCTTAGCAGAGGAATATACAGTAAGGCATTTTCGCGAGGAACTCTGGCTGCCCGGCGCGGCCTGGACAAGACAAACCTGGGACGGATGGCAGAGCGAAGGATGCACTTCAATGGCAGACCGCATTGCCTGCGAGGTCAATAATATTCTCCAGAAGCACCGGGTCGAACCAATGGATCAAGACCTGACCCGTGAAATTGACCGTATCGTCGAATGCGCAAAACGCGAGCTTGGATGAAGTACCTGCTTCAACGACAAAGGAACAAGTTATTCTACTGAAAGGGAAAGAATGAAAGTCGCAGTGAATCCAATTATGAGCTTGTTTCTAGCGTTGGCGGGCGTGTTCTTGGGTGGCGGCTGCTCGACGATGAGCAGTGAAGAAGCTGAGCAGGCAAAGCTCGATGAGCAAATTGACAAAGCTCAGTGGCGAGTTCTTGCGGATGTGCCCATCGGTCTGTTCGGTGGCGCCGCCGCCGTAGCCAACGGAAGACTGCATCTGTTCGGCGGGGTAAATATGAATCCGCATACGCCCGAAGGACAAGACAAGGCCGAGGCAGTCAGTCTCCATCACGTTTACGACCCCGCGACTAATACCTGGACCGAGGCCGCACCAATGCCGGACAAAAAAGGCTGGCCTGCAATCGCCGTCTATAAGAACAAAATCTACATCTTCGGCGGCGATAACAAAGCCATCGACCGCAGTATGACCACACTATCCTGGGTCTATGACCCGCGTGCAGACAGCTTTAAGGAGATAGCTCCCCTGCCGCATCCGCGCTCGTACTGTCACGCGGTGCCCGTGGGCAAATATATCTACATCTTCGGCGCGCGGACGCTCCGCTCGGACGGCAGAGCCGATAGAACCACCTTTCGCTACGACCCGCGAAAGAGTACCTACAAACGAACGGCGGATCTGCCGGAGGGCGCACGGTTCATTGTTCACGGCAGCTACAACAACTGCATCTACGCCGTCCACGGCGAGACGGACCTTGAGACTTATGCCTACGGCGTTCTGAAATATATCGTAGCCGAGAATAAATGGGTCAAGCTCGATATACCGAGGATAGAACAGCGAAAGTGGTACCTCAGCCAACATTCGACGCACGCCGCAATCGGCTCAAAGCTCTTTATACTCGGCGGCTGGAGCAAGGTGACGAATACGCGAAGCGATAGGGCGGCGTACTTCGATATGGCCGCCGAGAAATTCGGTCAGGTTGCCCCGATGCCGAAGGGCCGATGCTGCGGCGCCGCGGGCGTCATAGACAACAAGCTCTACGTCGCCGGCGGATTCTGGCAGTGGGTGGATGATGTCTGCGAATGTAAAGAGACATGGGGATTCCCATTTCCCAAGGAATAGGCGGCCACTATGTGATTGTGCTTGACAGAAAAACGCAGCAGTACGATGATTCTCAAGGCTGAATCCCTCATCTTTGTGGGGTATGGCGGTATCCTATTCATTGAGGAGATACGAAAATGATGGACTGTAATAAGGGCATCAAGAACAAAAATATGTCCCGGCGGGATATTCTCGGCGCTGCCGCTGCCGTAAGTGCGTTCACGATTGTCCCTCGCCACGTCTTGGGCGGGGCGGGGAATACTCCTCCGAGCGAGAAGCTCAATATAGCCGGCATCGGCATCGGAGGCCAGGGCGCCTGGGACCTGAGCCAGCTCGAAAGCCAGAACATCGTGGCCCTTTGCGACGTGGACCAAAGCCATGCCGCTGGGACTTTCAAGCGCTATCCGAACGCGAAGAAGTACCGCGACTTCCGCAAAATGCTCGATAAGCAAAAAGACATCGATGCCGTCGTCGTGGCAACTCCCGACCATGTCCACGCCGTCGCTTCCATAACGGCAATCAAGATGGGCAAGCACGTCTATTGCGAAAAGCCGCTGACGCACACGATCTATGAGGCCCGCAAGGTCGCCCAGGCGGCGCACGAGCACAAGGTCGCCACGCAGATGGGCATCCAGGGCCATTCCGGCGAGGGAATTCGCAGGCTTTGCGAATGGATATGGGACGGGGCCATCGGCCAAGTCCGCGAAGTCCATAGCTGGACGGACAGGCCCAAAGGCTGGTGGCCGCAAGGCGTCGGCAGACCCAAAGATACGCCGCCCGTCCCCGCCACGCTCGACTGGGACCTGTGGCTCGGCCCGGCCCCGTATCGCCCGTACAATCACGCTTACGTCCCATTCAAATGGCGGGGATGGTGGGACTTCGGCACCGGACCGCTCGGCGATATGGGTATCCACAATTGCTCGCCCATCTTCTGGGCCTTGAAGCTCGGCTACCCCACCAGCATCGAGCTTGTTTCGCAAGAGGGCTGCAACGAGGAGACCGGCCCGACAAAATCTATTGTTCGTTACGAGTTTGCCGCGCGGGGCGATATGCCGCCGGTAACGCTGACCTGGTACGACGGCGGCAACGAGCCGCCCCGACCAGAAGAGCTTGAAGAAGGGCGCAGGATCGGAGACAACGACGGCGGCAGCCTCCTCGTGGGCGATAAGGGCAAGATTCTCGCGCCCGGCTGGTGCGCGGAAAGCCCGCGGATTATTCCCGAAACCAAAATGAGTGAGTATGAGCAGCCTGCGATGACCATCCCCCGCTCGCCGGGCCACCACGCCGAATGGATCGATGCCTGCAAGACCGGCAAGCCAACAACGGCCAACTTCGACTTCGCCGGCCGATTGACCGAAGTAATGTTGGCAGGCAACATCGCCGTAAGAACAGGCCAAAAATTGCTCTGGGACGGCCCAAAAATGACCTGCACAAACTCCCCAGAAGCCAACAAATACGTGCATTGCCGCTACAGAAAGGGATGGGCTGTCTAACGTCAATAATAAATTCCCTCCGCGTTGACTCACGTTTTCTGTTACCGAAGTCGGGTCGTTGCCTCAGTAAAATGGTGCCAAAAAGTGGAGGAATACCATGGGCAAGCCAAGGAACTCGGAAACCAGAATCGAATTGCTTGAAGAAGTACCGCGGCGGGATCGTGAGGCGGCGAAAATGAACAAGAAAAGGAGAAGCGAAGAGGGCGGTGCTCTGACGAGCTAGCAGCGTAAGAATGGGGGCCGGATGCTCAGAATACCGGGAGATACTCGAGACACGGCGGGGCAAGATAGGCGCGGGAGAAGGCAGCGAGTATATGATGAGGCAGGCAAGGAAGCTCTGATTGTAATGTGGGAGGCGCCGGATCGAATCTGCGGGAAACGGTTGAAGGAGATCATTCCGGAACTGATGGATGACATGGAACGGCTTGGACTTCTGAGGATTGATACGGAGGTTAACTGCTGAGGGATGAGGGACAGTGCGGCAACGATTCAACGATTGCTTAAACCAAGCCACAGTGGGGCAAAAGAACGCAGGAAACGCTGCTGGGCTAAGAAGGGAAGCTAAGAGGTGACTGTTCGCAATTTAGCGGATTGGGGGAAACACGGGACGGAGTACCTGGAAACGGAGTTGGTTGAGAACTGGCGGATGGCTAGGAGCAGATCATTCATCCACAAAAGTGTGGCCACGGATGTGGGGTCCGGCTGGACGGAATTCGTGCCGATGATGGCCAGAGAGAAAACCAGTGTTGTTGAAGGGGGGGAGGTGCATTTCGAACTGATTCCGGGCCCTGGGCTGGGAGGCGATTCGGACAACGAAAGTGAATTCATAAACGATACGAGCTTGGCCTTCTGCAGGAAGCAGCATGTGGAGTTCACACGTTCTCGGGAATACCACAAGAACGAACAGGCATGGGTAGAGCAGAAGAATGGAGCTGTTGTTCGCCGATTGGTCGGATATGAGCGGTTTTCGGGGATCGTGGCTGGTCAAGCCTTGGCTCATATTTACCAAGCAGCCCGGCTCTATGTGAATTACTTCCAGCCGTCATTCAAACTTCGTGGAAAAGAACGGCATGGGGCCAAGGTAAGACGGACCTATGAACAGCCTGCTACGCCTTGTGAGCGGCTGTTGCGGCATCCCTCAATAGGCGATGAGATTAAAGCCAGACTGAGATCTCAACGTGAGCAGCTTGATCCCGTGAGATTGCTGCATCGCATTCGGGACGGGCAAGCTGCTTTGGCTGCTTTGGTATCTACCGACGAGTCCCGGCAAGGCCCCGGACGCGAAAGTCTCGATCAATTCCTGGCCCAGTTGCCCCGATTATGGCGAGCCGGAGAGGTACGACCAACACATCGGGCTCAATCCACCAAGCCGCGGTATTGGCGAACCAGAAGGGGTCCCTTTGAAACGGTCTGGTATGAGGTTCTTCGCCGGCTGCAAGAGAGCCCGGAGATAACGGCAAAGGAGTTATTCGAACGCTTACAATGTGAGTACCCGGGGCGCTTTGCTGACGGGCAACTACGGACACTTCAGCGTCGTGTTCGAGAATGGCGACAGGTTATGGCAAGAAAGCTCGTGTATACCTGTATAGATGAACCGGCCGAGGGAGAGAAAAGTGAGGTCGTCGGTTCGGGTGGTGTGCAATGGAAATAAGGCCGGATCGTTTTTTGCGATTTTACGCCGCCCCCATGGGGGCGGCCCTCCTCTGAGGTATTGACCTACTCATTGGTTCTGGCTATGGTAACATTCGTAGCTGAGGCAACGGGAACGGTAAGAATAATTGTCGCTGATCACAAGCCATTGCCGTGCTCGCTGGATCCTTAGGGTTGACAATAGCATCCCCCATACAGGCCGGAGCAATATCCCGACGTGAGTTCGGGCATTATGGTAACAGAGAGATGTTTAGGGCGCTCCGGACTTGTTGTCCGATTTCTGCTCCGATAAACTGCTCAAGCGGCGTTTTTTGCGCTTGACACGGGGTTTCGGCACACCTATTTTCACCGAAATTGCTGTGGGTGGAGACATTTCGGAGACATGCGATTGAGTGCTAAGGTTGCGCCTGAGCCCTATGGTGCGATTGCCTGCTCATAGATCCGAATGTCGCTGAGAAGGCCCGCCCAGAAACTCGCAGGAGCAAGGTCTTTGGCGGCGCCGAAATAGAGGACGCCTGTAGCACCGGCCAAGCCCGGCAGGGATGTGGCGTCTCTTTCAACTTCGGCCGAGTCAACCATGAGAATACGGCATGACCCATCCCAAACAAGACCGATCTCATGCCAATTTCCATCAGTGACAAGGCAATCTGAGATTAATGCGGTGCCTCCACGTCCCGGATGTCGCAAGTCCGTCATTAGTCGCCCGGAGGCATCCGTGGCAAGCCAGCTTCGCCCGAATCCGAAGCCGTCGGTCTGCGAGATAAGTACGCGTCCTGGCGAGTCTCCTTTAGCCCACATGAATACACTGAATGGGCCGATCCCAGGGTCCAACACGAAGTCCGTGCTGACATAATCGTCATTCCCATCGAGTTCAAGAGCCCCGCTTGACTCTCGGGCTTGCGGCATCCAGGAAGGCCCTCCATTGAGCAGCCCGTTATAGATGCCCGAACTGTCGTACGCTATATCACCCTCGGTTTCGTTCAGTCTCCACCGGGCAATCGCGCAATCCTTCAACCAGTTCATGTTCAGCAGCAGCAGATCGCGCATATCGACATCGCCCATCCTGTCTATGTCAGCCTGCTCGCACCAGTCATTTCCCTCGTTGCACGGACTTTCGAGCCAATGGTCGGCTACGGCGGAAAAATCAGCAAAGTTCGATGTGCAGTCGTTATCCAACTCGGCACTTCGCAGGAATGTAGTCTCTTGTCTGAGAATGTCGAGGTAGAGAGTCCCATAGTCAGAATATGAATCACCTTGCGTGTACTCAACACCTGTCGCCGAATCGTCATCGCTCGTTTCGACGCCTGTTCCCACCGTCGCCTCTATCTGCGTATCCTCGTGCCACTCGTTGAACGATGTGATCAAGAGCATATTCCTGGCCTGCGGATCGACTCTCGGCACCACAACATCGCGAAGCATGGTTCTGAATAAATCCCCCTCGAACGAAATAAATTCATCCTCGAGATATCGCGGCGCTCCGGTATGCCCGGATCGGACACCCCTGTCGTTAAACCCAGGCGATGCGAAGGGGACCAATCCAACGCCGACGCTGTTGGCGGCATTTCTCGCATCGCTCAGTATAAGACCTAAACGGCTAAGGGCCGCCCGTGTCGAGCCCAAAGGACGCAACGACTGACCATAGACATCATAGGCAGTCACGGCATCCCATTTCGTAGCATAGCTCGACCGGTAGTACCTGCCAAAGACATCATCCGCAACAATATACAGCGCCGGAAACCTGCTACGCAGATCGGCCAGTGCCGAGTCCCCTTGCCCTCGAAAATATTCTCGCGTCAAGTAAATGAAGACTACGGGTCGCCCGTCAATCTTAAGGTAATGTGGATTGCCGAAGAAATTTTCCTGCAGATAACTGAAATCCGGCACAAGGTTCGAGTAGTCCGGATCCGAAAAAGAACCCAGTCGCCCCACGGATTCGTACAGGATCACATATTTCAGGTTGCCGGCCAAGGCATGAGGCAGGATGTTATTTCTGATGACATTGTCCTCATAACTGCCCGGTCCCCACCAACTGCAGGCCCAAAAGTCAATATTCCCTCGAAGGCTCTGTTGTATATGGTTCTCAATCACAGCCGGGTCGGCATTGTTGTAATGGCCAAGGGCCGGCGCCTGTTTGGGCACAAGGTGATCACGAAGGGTATCGTCGAACCCGTGTCCGCCTGCCCCGGGTCCGTGCCACGGATAGTAATATACACCTACCATGATATCCATAGGCGGCATTACCCGTGCTCCGCATGGCGGCGCCGATATGAGTATCAACACGGGCGCCAAGATGATCAGAGTATCGACGTGCTTTCTTCCCACTGTTGATTTCTCATTTCACTTCATTTCCAATTTTCCTGAATACATTGTTGATATTCATTGTACGGGCGAGTGCCGCCCGGAGCAAAAGTTGCTTAATCGTTTACGGCAGATTTACGATTGTTTGAATCCTTGCGACATTTCTCCATAGGCATGGCCTCCTTACCTGTTTTTGCTATTGGCCTGCGGTACGACCAACGGAGCCATGGCTCGGGCGTGCAAACCGCCCGGTCAGGTCCGGCCGGTGAGTACTTGTTTCGTCGCTTGGCCTCACCGGCCGGTTGCATTACTGTACTATATGATACCCTCCAGCAGTTCAATGGCCTGTACGACAAGCGGGTACACCTGGCCTTGTTCCGGGCAGGTGGTTATCCAGTCGTTCTTGTCAGGCTCGCCCATTTCCGCACAGCCATTTGTCTTGCCAAGAATATCATTTTGTAGTTTCTCCCCGGCATCGACGTAAAGCCCCTCATCAACCATCGCCAGAACTTCATTTATCTTGTTGGTCAGAGCGTTCTTGAGGTTCTTGTTCTTCAAGCTCTCGTCCGGCAACAGATTAACCTTCTCTATCAGCTCAAGAAGTATCTGTATCA
>JAFGTU010000226.1 GCA_016933985.1 Sedimentisphaerales bacterium
AGGCGTCAACTTCCTTGATGCGGTTAAGGCCGCGACGCCGCCCATCGACGTGAAGAAGGAAATTGTTACGTATTCGGCCCTTGCTGGTGCGCTTATCGTATTACTCATCATAGGTCTTTTCGCACAGCTCTGGCGTCTCGAAGGGGCATACGCAGATGTGAAAAGCCGCATAAATGAGACTTTCGTCGCCGCCTTGCCGCAGGAGAAGAACATTGTAAGCCCGCTTGCCCAGATGGAGCAGAAGCTTGCTTCTCTTCGCAGAGACTATCAGCTTGGCGATTCTTACAGCCCGACGGACGCCAGTCCGCTTCAAGTCCTGCGGGCTATCAGTCTGGCCGCTCCGGCCCAGGCCAATCTCGAAGTTGACAATCTGTTGATAGCCGACGGATCCGTGCGCATTGTCGGCACGTGCGACTCATTCGAATCGGTCTATCAATGGCAGCGATGCTTGCAGAAGGTTGACGGCTTTGAGCGGGTAGAGGTGAAGGATGTGCAGAGGCGGACGGATTCGGGCCTTGCTCAATTTACGATTTTAATATCGACGAAGATTTGGGAGCCGAAATGATACGCCTGACAAAAAGAGAAAAGCACCTGGCCGCCGCACTGGCGGTTTTCTTTCTGGGCTGGTCGCTGTTCGCCCTGGTCATTGACCCGGCGAAGGCCAGGATAGCAACGCTCAAACGTGTTATTCCTGAAAAGCAGGCCGAGCTCGACAAGCTCTCCGCGGCGGCCAAAGAATACAAGTTTCTCAGCGACGGTAGCCGCGATTTGGTCTCGAAGGCGGCGTCGCAGCGGCAGACTATCGAGCTCCTGCCATTTCTCGAATCTCTTGTTCAGCGATGCGGCCTTGAGAAGAACGTCGCCAAAATGCAGTCCGCCTCAGGCGGATCCCCGCTCGGAACAGATTATTCACAGAGTATTGTTGAAATAGAGCTGCGGGCATTATCGATGGTCCAGCTTGTCGATTTCCTCCAGAAGGTCGAATCCTCCGACATACCGGGGCGTATCGGAAGCCTCTACATCAGGAAGAGTTCGGCCAGGAAAGAGTCGCTCGATGCCGTTATCGAGATACACAATCCCAGACCCGCCCAGACGAAAGTCGCCCGCCAACAGCCCTCTTGAAGCGGTATTCGTCATCCTCGCAGTTTGCAGATTCGTTGAGCGATTCCGGCTTGGGACAAATCCAACGTAATTCTTGACAGTTCCTCAAGGGGCTGATATATTTTTCACCGCATAACGGCGTTGATTCCTAAACAATTCATAAGAATTTGCATGGAGGCTGTAATGGACTGTAAGAAATTCGTCGAAGGCCAAATCGCTCAAATCAGGCAAACCGTAGGTCAGGCAATGGCCATAAATGCGCTCAGCGGCGGAGTCGATAGCTCGCTGGTGACTGTCTTGGCGCATCGCGCCATCGGAGACCGGCTTAAAACCGTCTTTATCGACAGCGCGCTGATGCGCGAAGGCGAGCCGAAGCGCGTGGTTGACACCTTCGCCAAAATGGGTATCCCCGTCGAGCTTGTAGATGCCCGGGAGGAGTTTCTCTCGGCGCTGGCCGGCCTGACGGACCCCGAGGAGAAGCGGCAAGCCGTCACCGACACTTTCTACTCAAAGGTCTTCGGACGACTGGTGAAGGAATCCGGCGCAAAATTTCTCTTCCACGGAACCATACTCACCGATATCGAGGAGACCGTCGCCGGAATCAAGCGGCAGCACAATATCCTCTCCCAGCTTGGCATCGACACAGAGCAAGCTTACGGCTACACGGTAGTCGAGCCGCTCAAGACACTGCGAAAAGACGGCGTCCGCGACGTTTCCCGGTTCTTGAAGATGCCGCCTGAGATCGCCGAGCGTATTCCCTTCCCCGGCCCGGCCTTGGCTACAAGGGTCGTCGGCGAAGTAACTCGCGAGCGGCTGGCGACTGTCCGAGCGGCGACGGCAATCGTCGAGGAAGAGCTTGCCGATAGCGGCGCATTTCAGTATCTGGCCGTCCTGCTGAGTGACCGGGCGACGGGAATCAGGGACAACAAGCGCGAATTCGGCCAGATAATCGTCGTCCGCTGCATCGAGAGCACCGACGCCCGAACCGCAACGGCCACCGAGTTGCCATGGGACAAGCTCAACCGTCTTTGCAGCCGAATCGTCTCTGAGATCCCGGATGTCAGCCGCTGCCTGTACGACCTTACGCCCAAGCCGCCGGCTACCGTAGAATACATCTAAGCGCGGCGAGACGCATAACTTTACGACCAACTTGAACCGATATTAGGAGAGTACAAAATGACAGACAAAAAAGCAGACCTGGCTGGCCCCGGAATAGGAGATTATGCCGAGCTCGATAAGGTTCTCCCGCAAGATTACCAATCGCTGCTGTCGCCCAAGGAGACCCAAAACGCGATCTATGCAGCCAAGGACTACATCGAAGAGAATCTGTGCAAAGAGCTGAACCTGATCCGCGTTACGGTTCCTCTTATTGTGGATTTCGATAGCGGAGTCAACGACCTGCTCGACCGGGACGGCTCGCGAACGCCGATTGAGTTTCCCTGCGGACTGGGATTGAAAAAGCCCATCCGTGCGCAAGTGGTCCAGGCCGCGACGAAGTGGAAGCGTATGGGCCTTAAGCAGTTCGGAATGGACATCGGCGAGGGCCTCCTTACCGACATGCGCGCCGTTCGCAAGGACTATTTTCTCGACCACGACCACAGCGCCTACGTCGATCAGTGGGATTGGGAATTGGCTATTACCGCCGAGCAGAGAAACCTCAAATTCCTAAAGCAGGTCGTTCAGAAGATATGGAAGGTGCTCAAAGGCGCCGAAATCCGCGTCCAGGAGCTTTTCCCACAGCTCAAGACCGACAAATTCCCCGACCTGCCGGATGAGCTGACCTTTATCCACGCCGAGGACATCCTCGCCAAATACCCAGACCTGCCGCGAAAGCAGCGAGAGACGCGAATCATACAGGAGTATCCCGCCGTCTTTATCTACGGCATCGGCTGGGTGCTGAAGGACGGCTACCCACACGAGATGAGGGCCGCCGACTACGATGACTGGGCAACCGAGACGACCTCAGAGGACGGAAGACCGATGCACGGTCTCAACGGCGACATCCTCGTCTTGAACCCGGTCACAAAACGACGCCACGAGCTAACCTCTATGGGCATCCGTGTTACCGCCGAGACGCTCAAAAAACAGCTCGAAATCTC
>JAFGTU010000227.1 GCA_016933985.1 Sedimentisphaerales bacterium
AGCACGGACCTGTCGGTGTGTTTCAATCGCATTGCCGCCCGTTCGAGCCGAAGCCGGCGGACGTGCTCCTTGAGCGACTCGCCCACCATGCCCGTGAAGATGCGATGGAAGTGATAGGGCGAGAAGTGAGCGATTTTGGCGAGGTCGTCGAGGCAGAGTTCTCGGTCGAGATTCTTCTGGATGAAGACAAGCACCCGCAGTATCCGCTCTTTGTACAATGTCGCCGTCGATTTCTTCATAGCCTTTCGACTCACTGTTCTTTTGCTTCGATTCGACGATGATTATACATCAAGGCCGCGCGTGGTTCTTGACCGTTTTTGCTAATTCGGCGCAATAATCAGGCAGGACAAGTCCGCCCGATGCGGGCTTCGGTAAGCCGAGCCTGCAGGGCCAGTCCCGTACTCTCTAATCCCAGGGAAAATGCTCGGCATCGGGGTTGACGGCGTGTGCGGGCCTGGGGTGTTCATCGTTGAAGACATACAGGTCCTCTTGCTTTTGAATGGTGACGAAGCTTTCATCGAAAGTGCCGTCCGGCTTGTTGACCCGATTGAGCGACAGCCCTAAATGCTTTGCGAGGAAATCGTAGGCGGCGATTCGCTTTGAGTAGCCGTAGTCGTGGCCCTCGTCGGCGAGGTGGACATATTCGACGTTGTCGGCGGCGCCGTATAGTTCGTAAATGCTTCGGATGTGCGGGTATTCGACATTTGGCGTATTCTTTGTCCAGTCCTGGCCGTCGGAAATGAGCAGCATCGGTCGCGGGGCGGCCAAGGCGGCTATCTCGACGTTGTTCGTCTCGTGGCCAGCGCTTTTATGGATGGGCATTCCGCTTTCGCAGTTACAGCCGCCAAAGAAATGTGCCGAGACCATCACTGTCGGAACCGAGACGGTGATGCGGTCGTCAACAGCCGTTAGGAGAAACGTCTGGGTGCCTCCGCCGGATGCGCCGGTGACGCCGATTCGCTTGTCGTCAACATTTTCGAGAGAAGTGATGAAATCAACGGCCCGGATACTGTTCCACGTCTGAAGCTTGAGGGCCTTGCGCACTCCGTGACTCCAGCCTGCGTTCTTCCAGTCGCCATACCCGACCATATCGTACGCAAAGACGACGGCGCCCATCCTCGCCAGGGCCGCGCACCGCTTCTGCATATCGGGACGGAAGCGGCCATAGTCGCTTGCACTGCTCCAGTGTCCGTGCGGGCAGAGGACAGCCGGGAACGGTCCTTTGCCCGCTCGGGGCCGATACAGATTTCCGGTGACAAACACGCCGGGCATGCTCTCGAAGGCCGCGTTCTCGACCGTGTAGCCGTCACAATCGCGCCTGCTGTGCATAATCGGGTTTAGCGGGGTCTTCTCAGGAAAGGGAAGCAGCTCGGCCCCGCGGAGAATCCCTTGGCGAATGTTCTCGGCCCGCGCCTTCCACGCATCCAAGCCGGTATAGCACTTTGCGAACTTGGCAAGCTGCTCCTTGGCCTGCTCCTCGGTCTGGTAATTGCCCTGGCAAAGCTGGGGCTTGTCGTCCTCTGCGGCTTGGGCAATACCCACCACAATCGCCGAACCCGCAATAACCAAACTGCCAATACATGTCACCCAAGTCTGTATTTTCGATTTCATAATGGATCCTTCTGTAAATTCTCTGTGAACACTCAGCGGCTTTACCATTGACCGAGCGGTTTTAGTTCAACGGTGCTGACGCCGCCGGTTTCCCATTTCGGCGACAGGAGGATTGCCAGCCGCAGGCTCCCTTTCGCATCCGGCAAACGGACCATAAGTCGGCTGACGCCGGCGTTTTTCTTCTCCGGCGGCTTTTGCTCTGCCGACTCGATGCTGAACTCGGCGCCGGCGGGGGAGAGGATTTTCGCGGTCAACTCTTTGCCTTTGAGATGCAAAACAGCGACGCCGCCTTTTTCGGTGGTGATCTTCGCGTCCGTCGTCATCCCCCAGGCGACCTCGCAGGGGTTTTCGATCTCGAATTCATCCTGGACCAATACGGCCTTTCGGCCTTGCACCATTGCGATGCCTCGCGTTGTTTTTTTGGCGAATTTCTGATAGGCGGTTGTCAGGTCGATTATGGCAAAGGGTGCGGATTGGTCAGGCTGGAATTTTGTTATGCTCGACTTGGCGAGCGCATCCTGGTCCTCGCCGCCCAACATGGGGACGTTATGGCTCTTGGAATTCAGGCGGTAATATCTCCAGCGTTGTCCGCCCCTTCCGCTGCTCCAGTAGCCGGCCATATTGTAGTCGTCCGAGCCTAAGTCTCTGGCCCATCGGACGCCGAGCGCATCAAGCTCGAAGTTGCCCAGGTCGAGATGTCCGTGGTTGACCTGGTTGTAGCCTGCCTTGACGCCGACGAATAGCGCCTCCGGGTCGTTCCATGCGCTTCGAAGGACGGCCACTTCGACGGGGCCGCGAAACATCCGGTCGAGGTCTTTGCTCGTCGGCTCGCCGGTAGGGGCGGACACATACCAAACGACGTGCTCTGGGCTTGCCGAGCCTCTTGCAAGCTCGGCGTGCTCGGCCTCGGCGTACAGAGAATTGTTGTACGTGCGGGCAAACCAGAACAGGCACGGCATTGTCCTTCTCGCCGCCCATTCTCCGCTGTCGGCGAGGTTGAGGTAGTACCCGGTTGGGCCGGTCATATATATCGGGAATGTCCCCGCTTCTGCCAGGCCCTTGATCTTGAGCAGGCCGAAGTCTGTGCCCAAGGCGGTCTGAAGGGCTGTCAGGCCGTAGGCGGTGTATCGGCTGGCGTAGTGCCAATAGCCGGGGCCTTCGCCCCAGGCGCCGTCGGGGCCGTAGGTCTTGATTGCACGCGGCAGCGACTTTACCGCCAAAGAGACGATCTGCTCGGCGTACTTCGGGTCGGATTCGGCTATCGCCAGGGCGCCTGTAATCAGGCCGCCGTTGCAGACCTGGTTCCAGTTGTGCTCGCTCCTGGCCCATCCCAGTTTCCTATAGGCGATCAGTCCCTCCTCCAGGCCGTTCTTAATCAGGCCGGCCTTGATCTTCGCCCGCGTATCGGCGTCCATATAGGGATAGAGCCAATCGTAGCCGACGCCGACGGCGTGCGACATCTCGGCGGTATCGAGAAAGTGCGATGGGTTCCAGTCGTCAAACGCGCAGACGGCGAGCATATTGTCCACGGCCTTTTTGGCGTATTTCTCCTCGCCCGTCCAACGATATGCCAGAGCAAGAGCGTATTCCCGGCTGACGCACTCTCTGCTGACCGAAAGAAGCCGAGGCCCGATCTTCTTATACTTGAGCACGGGCTTGCCGAGATAACCGTCGGCGGTGCTAATGACGTCTTTGATGCACTTCTGCAGGACTTTGTCTTCTGCGTATCGGGCCTTGAGACTTTGCAGACCGTCGTCCTTGAGCATCAATCGCGGATGGCCCTTATCGAGGGTTTTGAGGACATCGGAGGGATTTACGACAAACTCCTCAGCCGGCGTCAAAGCCGCGAAGAGACATATTATGACAATCGCAACCGCCCCAAACCTGCATGCATTACTCATAGTCCACCTCCATCTGGTCCGAGCGTTCTTCTCATTCTTAAGGCGTCGTCTGGCGGACGCACCTGCCGGATTATAGCACAGTTGGTGCGCAAAGGACAATAGGGCGTATCGAGTTGCGAATTTGACGAAAAAATCGTCAAGACGGTTGATTTTATCGCGCGGATTTCGGAATATAGGGTGATGAAACCATAGGCGAATCGAAATGCCTGAGATAGTCAAAGGGGTGAAGATGTCAAAAGAATCTGACGGTGGGCAGCCTCGGGGCGGCTCCATTAAGGGCTTGCCGACGGGGAAGATCGGCAACGTTGAGATCGGCAGGCTGATTATCGGCGGCAACCAGTTCAGCGGCTGGTCGCACAGCAGGGACCTGCCGTATCTGCGCCAGCTTTTCCTGGCCTACAGCTCGCAGGAGAAGATAATGCAGACCCTCGAAGCGTGCGAGGAGAACGGCGTGAACGCCATAATAACGTCGGCGTCGGATTACCTGAGCAAGTATTGGAAAGAGAGGGGTGGGAAGATGCAGTGGATTGCCCAGGTCCATCCCCAGTCAAACGACCTGACAAGCGACATCAAAAGGGCCGTCGATAGCGGGGCAGTCGGCGCCTACGTGCAGGGCGGCGTGGGAGACAGCTTCGTCAAGGCCGGTCGAGTCGATCTCTTAGCCAAGGCCGTCGAATTCATCAAGAAGAACGGCCTTATAGCCGGCATCGGCGGACACTCCATTGAAGTGCCGATGGCCGTCGAGAAGGCGAAGATTGACAACGACTTCTACATGAAGACCTGCCATCACGACAATTACTGGTCCGCCACGCCGAGAGACAAGAGAATGGAGTTCAACGTCGATAGCGGCAGCCCCTACGACCACGACAATATCTGGGATATAGCGCCGGAAAAGACCGTCGAATTTATGAAGGGTGTCGAGAAGCCGTGGATTGCTTTCAAGGTTTTAGCGGCGGGCGCTATCCATCCCAGAGAAGGTTTCAAGTACGCCTTCGAGAACGGGGCGGATTTTGTATGCGTGGGGATGTTCGACTTCCAGATCAGAGAGAACGTAATCATCGCCAGAGATACGCTGACAGGCGAATTGAAGAGGCAGCGGCCGTGGAGATCGTGACGCCGGCCCAGCCAAATTCGCCGGAGGCAATTAACTCACTCGGGGCGGGAGGTTGGGCGAGTTGACAGAGTTGCAGTGCCGCCGTATCATCGATGCGGACATTGTTTAGCAAAGGACAAGGGCAGCTTATGGAGAAATTCGTTTACCAGACAAGCGGCGAGATGGCGGCAGCGGCGGCGGGTAGTGCGGCTGATGCTATCAAGAACGCCATAAAGACCAATGGATGTGCGAACATCATCTTAGCGACGGGGGCGAGCCAGATTGAGATGTTGGGCTACTTGACCGCAATCGAAGGCGTCGATTGGGGCAAAGTGACGATGTTTCACCTCGATGAATACATCGGGCTGGGCCCGGACCATCCTGCTGGGTTCGGCAAGTATCTCAGGGAGCGATTCGTCGAGAAGGTCGAGGGGCTAAAGGCCGCGCATTTCGTCAACGGCCAGGCAGAAGACCCTCAGCAGGAATGCGAACGGGTGGGCCGGATAAT
>JAFGTU010000228.1 GCA_016933985.1 Sedimentisphaerales bacterium
CGGGCGTGGGAAAGACCGCCATCGTGGAAGGCTTAAGTCAGCAGATAATAAACAAGCAGATACCCGAGCTTCTAAAGGACAAGCGAATCGTCGTTCTTGATCTGGCGATGATGGTTGCCGGGACGAAGTATCGCGGGCAGTTTGAGGAACGGATCAAGGCGGTCATAAACGAGGTCAAAAGGGCCAAGAACGTAATCGTTTTTATCGATGAGCTTCATACGCTCGTGGGGGCCGGGGGGGCGGAGGGCGCGATAGACGCCTCGAACGTTCTAAAGCCCGCCCTTGCCCGCGGAGAGGTGCAGTGCATAGGGGCGACCACGCTGGATGAATACAGGAAGCACATCGAGAAAGACGGGGCCCTTGAGAGGCGATTCCAGACGATAGTTGTCGAGCCGCCTTCGAAGGACGAGACCCTGGATATTCTCAGGGGTCTTCAGGACCGCTACGAGACTCATCACAGGGTGCGTTTCACGGACGAGGCTCTTTTCCAGGCGGTGGAAATGTCAACAAGGTATATCACGGGCAGGTGTCTGCCGGACAAAGCGATAGACGTTGTCGATGAGGCCGGCGCTCGTGTTCGGCTGAAGAATATGACGCCGCCGCCTGACCTGACCAAGATTGAGGGAGATATCGAGAAGGTGCAGACGGAGAAGGATGAGGCCGTCAAGAACGCCGACTATGAGCGTGCCGCGTCGCTGCGGGACGAGGCGCAGCATCTTCTCGACGAGAAGACAAGACTGCAGAAGGAATGGTATGAGGAAAACAAGGAGGCGACCGGGGTAGTCGATAACGAGATTATCGCGGAGGTAGTGAGCAATATGACGGGAGTGCCTCTGACCAGGCTGGAAAAGAAGGAGACGCAGAGGCTTCTGGAGCTCGAGGCTGAACTGCACAAAACCGTTGTCTCGCAGGACGAAGCGATTACCACAGTGGCCAAGGCCGTCAGGCGAAGTCGAAGCGGAATGAAAGACCCGAATCGGCCGATGGGCTGCTTCATATTCCTCGGGCCCAGCGGGGTGGGAAAGACATTGTTGGCCCAGGCCCTGGCTGAGTTTATGTTCAGTGACAGGAACTCATTGATTCGGCTGGATATGAGTGAGTTTATGGAGAAGCATAACGTCAGCAGGCTGGTCGGCGCGCCTCCCGGATATGTCGGCTATGAAGAAGGCGGGCAGTTGACCGAGAGGATACGCCGCAGGCCCTATTCGGTGCTCCTGCTTGACGAGATCGAAAAGGCCCATCCGGATGTCTATAATATACTGCTGCAGATTATGGACGAAGGGCGTCTGACGGACAGCTTCGGAAGACGCATTGATTTCAAGAACGTCGTCCTTATTATGACCAGCAACATCGGCGCGGACCTGATAAAGAACCAATCGGGGTTTGGCTTCGGCAAGAAGACGGCCGAATCGAATTACGAGAAGATGAAAGACGTGCTGCAGAAGGAAGTCGAGCGTCATTTCAGGCCCGAGTTCCTCAACCGGGTGGATGCCACGATAGTGTTCCAGGCGCTCACAAGAGAGAACCTTGAGACGATAGTTGATTACGAGCTGGCAAAGGTTTTCAAACGGCTGTTCGAGCACGGGTTAAAGCTGGAGTTGACCGAGCAGGCAAAGGAATTCCTCATCGACAAGGGCTACAATCCCGAATTCGGCGCAAGGCCGCTGAGAAGGGCCATCGAACACTACATCGAAGACCCGCTTTCCGAGGGCGTGCTGGCCGGTAAGTTCAAGGACAAGAACGTCATAAAAGTCGAGGTCCAGGATGATGAGCACTTGAAGTTGAAAGGCTTCAAGACGGAAGAGGACGGTGAGGCCGAATCGTCGGAAGTCAGTGCGGCCCAGTCCCAGCAATAGCCAAGGATGAATAACTAATTCGTCCGGTGAGACATGTCCGCCTTTGCTTCTTCGCGGCGTCTGAGCATGGTTGCCGGGGTTTTATTATGGGTGGGTCATTTTGATTTCAACTTCGCTTTGCTGCCGGGCCAGCAACTCCTCGAATTCGGCTTTACCCATCCAGACGACATTTGCGTCGAACATGAGCACAACATACCCGTCGTCAAGCAGTGAGGAAGGGTAATTCTTCATGGCATAAGCCAGGATGTCATTCGGTTCGGCATCAAAATCAATCCACAGGCCCCTGTAAACCAGGTTGGTGAGCCGCACCGAGCCTCTTACATTGTCCTTCTCGCTGAGAAAGACGGATTCGGAAGGCACTCTGCTATTCTGACGCTGGTACTCCAAAACAATCTTGCCAAGCTGCTGCATCGCAGTGATAGCTTCTCGGCGGTTGATGTAGTCCTTGAAGTTTATCATTGCCACTACCGCAATCAGCGTGATGACGAGTACGGTGGCAACCTCAACCAATATGGCTTTTTGCCGTTTGTTCACCGCTCTTAGCAACCTTTCTTTACCCGCCTTGTCTCAAGGCCCTTGCCGACGGGCTAAGTAAACCTTCTTTGGCGGCTTCCATTTCGCAGCGCCAAAGACGGCGCGCATCACGTATTCTATAATCTAATCTTAACTTTGCAGCCTTCGACGAGCAATTTTTCATCGGCGAACAGCCTTATGGCCTGCGGATACGCGATGCACTCCTGCTCGAACACCCTCGCCGCCAACGTATCGGGGCTGTCGGTATCCTTGACCTCGCAGGCTCGCTGGACGATAATCGGTCCTTTATCGTATTCGTTCGTGCAGAAATGCACGGTGCATCCACTCACCTTACAGCCCGCTTCAAGCACGGCCTCGTGAACGTGATGACCCCACATGCCCTGGCCGCCGAAGCTCGGCAGAAGGGCAGGGTGAATATTCATCACGCGATTCTCATAGCGTTGAGGTATCTTCCACAGACAAAGCCACCCGCCCTGAACGACCAGGTCAACCTTGGCCGCAACCAAGGCTTCTGCGATGCCCCTGCTAAACTCATTGATATTGTTGTAGTCTCTTTGGCGAACGATCTTCACATTGAGCCCGGCGTTCTTCGCTCTTTCAACGCCGGCAACAGTCGAGCGGGAGCTGATTACAACCGATACTTGAGCGTTCAATTCGCCCCGTTTGATGCAGTCCAGTATATTCATCAGAGTTGTGCCGCCGCCGCTGATCAGGACTCCCAGCCGGATAAGCTTCTTGTTCACTCCCGCCGAGAGAGGCTGGTTTTCCACGTCAGCGTTCCTGTTAAGCGCCTCGTTTACGAGACTGTCCGCTCGACCATTCTTCTGCCTGGCAACATGATGAACATTCCAGCTCCTGAACCGACCGAGCAAATCGGCCGCTTGTCGATAGAGGGGCTTGATATTCTCGCTCTTGACCTTGTATTGGCCGTTGAGCTGCCGGACGAGCAGCTCGCTGTCGCTGAAGATCGCCAACTCTTCTGCGCCGTGCCGCAGCGCAGCTTCGATTGCTTTTATGATAGCCGTGTATTCGGCCACATTGTTGGTTGCCTCTCCAAGAAAGAAAGCCTTGTTTTCGAGAGGCGCGCCGTCGGCATCGCTCAAGACAAAGGCGGCGGCGGCTGGCCCCGGATTGCCTCTGCTCCCGCCATCGGTGTAAGCGATTACTTTCTCAGGCAAGGTATTCACTCCTCACAAAACGCGGGCCAATCCTTAGAATCAATCAGCCCTGAGAATCGGCAAGCACGAGTATTCTTGTGCAGTTGGGGCAGCGGATGAGTTCGTCTCTACTCATAAGCAGATTCACCGATTCGGAAGTGATCTTCATGAAGCACCCGCCGCAGCTATGGGCCTTTTTCTTATCGTCCGGACTTGCAATCTCTACAACGGCCTGGCCGTCGTATGTCTCGGCGACACGCTTGAATATCTCGAGAGGCTCAGGCGGTATGTCTTTTGCCGCCTCGTCCCACTCCTGCTGGATTTCCCGGATCTCAGCCTCATATTTGTCCGCAAGCACGCTCGATTCAGCGCGTGTCTTTTCCAGTAGCTGCTTCTGCTCCTCTATCTGCCTTTGCATTTCCTTGCACTCGGCCTGGTCGGCTTCGATATCTTTGAGCAAGTCCAGAATCTGAGTCTCATTCTTCGAGTTGTCCGCCTTTGTTGTATTCAACTGAGTCAGAACAGCGGCGTATTCCTTATTCGTCTTGGCTGTATTGAGAACCGCACGCAACTTGGCAATATCTGCGTCGCGCGATCTCATCTCCAGCTCGAGCCGGTCATACTGAACTTGCGTAAGCTGTATTTCCTCTTTCTTGGCCTGGAAGGCGTTTTGAAGGTTTCTAACCTGGCTCTCCTGTATCACGACGTTTCTTCTGCATCTTGTCAGTTTTGCCTTAGCGGCACGCAAACGATTCTCTACGCTTTGTAGTTTTGAAAGCCCGTTCAATACAGGTCCCATTTGTGCTCCTTAGACCCAATTGTAAAACTATCGAACCCTGTAGGCTACTCGCTGGTACGGCATACTGCAAACAAATTTTTCCCGATTTTACCACCGATCAACGGTTTAGAGGGTTCTCGGATAAGCTGCGTTCTTTCTCTGAGGCGATAGGGAAACTGCACATTCCTGGCATTATCTGCAGTCGTGGCCTTTCTTTTGTGAAAGGCCGGCTGTATAATCGCCGTGTTATGATAGATTTCCTCAGCGAACTTGTGCAAGCCGAGACGACCACGCGAACGGGCGAACTGGCCGCCGCGCAGGTGATTTCCAATGAGCTTGCCCTATCGGCGATAGAAGCACGAATAGACACCTGGGACCAGGCCAGGGCCAATATCCAGGCCCGCATCAGGTCGCAAGGCCGCAAACCGGCATTGCTATTTGCCTGCCACCTTGACGTTGTAGGCCCCGGCGACGCCCCCTGGAAGC
>JAFGTU010000229.1 GCA_016933985.1 Sedimentisphaerales bacterium
ACTACCAGGCCGACCTGCCCGCCGCGCCCTCCGACTCGCGTCCGCGTGATTTGCCCGCCGACGATTTCTACGCCGACTGGGCCGCCGTCGAATTCGGCCCCGAAGCCGCAGAGCCTATCGCTAAATTGTTCGCAAGTCTCGACGGAGGATACTCATCCACAGCCGAGGGCCAGGGAAACACTAATCTGCCGCGCCCTTCAACGTGGATCGGAGGCCCCGGCGGTGTCAAGCCCGACCAAAGACCCTGGGCAGAGGTCGCAAAGGAGTACGACTTTGTCGATGAGTTCTGCCTATTGCTTCCCAAAGTCAAGGGCGCCGCCGGCCAGGAGCGGTTCATATACTGGCTAAGCAATTTCCGCTATCTCCGCGCGGTCGGGCGCGTCAGTTGCGCCTGGGGACAATTCAACGCGGCGATGCAAAAGGTCAGAGATGCCAAAGAGCCGGACGTTCAAAAGCAGCTTGCCCGCGAGATCGTCCTGCCAATAAGAAAGGAGCTGGTTGCCCGAATCGCCGAGGCGCACTTCTATTTGCTCGCTGCCGTCAACACGCCCGGTGCGATGGGTAACGTCGCCAACTGGCAGCAGCACGTAATGCCGACGCTGCTCAACGGCCCCGGCGAGGAATTAGCAAAGATATTAGGCGAAGAGCTGCCCGATGACGCCATGCCTTCGAAGCAATACAATAGTCTGCCCCGGCTGATCGTGCCGACCGTCCGCACTACTCTTTCGCCGGGCGAAGACTTGAGGCTCAAGGTCGTTATCTTGCCTGCGAAGGAAACCAACGATGCCGCCCTGTACTGGCGGACGATGGGTTCCGGCGAATTCAAGAAAATCGCCCTGACGCACGTCGCCCGGGCAGTCTATTCGGCCACTATCCCCGCAGACCAAATAGAGCAGCATGACATTGAGTACTACATAACGGCCCGCCGGGCCGAGACGCCCGACCTTGTATTCCCACCAGACGCTCCCCAAACGACGCAAACGGTTGTGATTATGGGCCGATAGCACCGGGACGGGCGAACGCCGTTAGAAAGTCTCTACGCTTTTTACAATGAACTTTGCGTAGTTATCTTCTTCGTATGTTCGCACCACATAGACGTGGCCGACTTTACACGGTGTCTCGTTTCTCGTATAACCTGTCTCGGCAGCTTCGGTGACCGAATCGAGAGAGACCGCCCCGGCATCGTAGAAGCCGTTGCGACTTTTTGCGTAATACACACGAAATTTCAGTACACTCTTTTCCTGTCGCAGCTCGAGATCTCGAAGGTCGTTTGGTTCGTATCCTTCAACTTGTCCTTCAGAGAAGTCAACTCCGCCTTTGTAAGGACGCCAGTCGATGGTTCCTGTCTGAAGCTCACCGGATGCAAAATTGCGTGAGCCGTCTGCTTGATAAACGTAGTCAATGGTGATTCTATGCTCAGGATACAGCTTAAGACCTTTCACGACAGTTGCACCCTCATGTGGCGTAAACTTATCTGAATCAGGAGCATAGCCTGATTTGGAGAAATAAATCCCATGTTCCGCGCCGGACAGACCCTCAAAAGAATACTCACCATTCGGGTCTGTTTGTGTTATCATTTCAGGCCTTGCTCGATATGCGAATGGAAAAGAAATTGAAACGTGCGCTCCTTCCACCGGGCGGTCATGGTCATCTGTGACTACGCCTTTAACGCAAGCTAACTTATCAGGCGGAGTCTTCTTCATCTCAAAATCCACGTATGTTATTTCCCCGCTCAATATGGTGATAGACGCATCGATAGGGTCGTATCCAAAAGCCCGCAGAATGAAGCCTTTATCAGGCCCTGCATAGTATGATTGTAGAGTCCTGCGCATGATGAACCACCCGCCTTCATATACGTCGAGGGGTACGTCAGC
This sequence comes from Sedimentisphaerales bacterium, assembly GCA_016933985.1. Classification (GTDB taxonomy): domain Bacteria; phylum Planctomycetota; class Phycisphaerae; order Sedimentisphaerales; family Anaerobacaceae; genus JAFGCD01. The sequence goes on from JAFGTU010000229.1 coordinate 1,875, forward strand.
ATTATGATGCAGGTTAATCATAATGTCTTTTCCGCTCCTAATGGGCGAACCGTCACTGAACTTAACTTGTCCTGCTATGCAGAGACCTCCGTTGGCCTGCAGCTCCGCTGTTCTTTCATCCAGGATAGCTTGCAGGCGCGGCGGGAAATCCGCATACGATATATTCAGTGTTGTCGGCGGCGTCTCAGTAGCCGGCTTCTGAGTTTCAGCCTCTGCCTCATAAGATTGCTTCTGTTTTTGCACCTTTTCAAACAGAATCTTGAGTGTATATTCGCTAATCTTCCCGCCGTCAATCAGGATTATATCTCCTTCTTGAATTGCCGGACAACGCTGCGATTTGAAGCCCAATGCCGCTACATGGTTAATTGCCTCGAATTGTTCGGAAGATGAAGAAAGGGATTTATAATAAATCGGTGCATAAGAATTACTAAGAGTCAATTTGTCATCGTTAACTCGGAAATTGAGATGTACCCGGCCGACAAAAGTCCTGAAATCTTCGTTCTTGAACTGATCCGGCGAGAGCGGGAAATATTTCCTGTCAACAAGAAACTCTCCGGCTCCGCTTGTTGCATCGGGATCGCTAAAGTCGTCCTTTTCTTTTGGACTTATCACATACCGGAATCCGACTTCCCTTGGGTAGGATAATACAAAGTCTTGTTTAATAATTCGTTCGTCCATGTCTCGAATTGAAACTTTTGCGGGGTATGGGATGTAGCCGTCTTTTGTAGCTTCCAGCTCGCAAACTTCAAGCCCGAATCCGTCAATACGATAAAGACCTTCCGCGTTTGTGGCTGCAATTCCTTTTTTTGAAGATATTTTCACGCCTTCCAAAGGTTCTCCATTTTCATCCCTAATAGTCCCGGAAATAGATGCCGTACCTTCAGCCTTGACTTTTTCTAACACTATATGCCCCAGGTTGGCAGCCTCGCCCGGTATTAGAGTAACAACTTTCGTAAACGTTTTATGAGGCGGCCCCGGATCAATGACGATCTCTCTTTCAGTACTTTGGGACACTCTTTCCCATCGTGTCCAGGCAGTTCTATAAGGAACCCTCCAAATGCCGCTATAACTTCCCCTTCTTCCTGGATCGGAGTAACACCGATATTCTGCCTCGCCTGTTACATTTTTGATATCTTCAGCATCTAAATAAAGGGCCACCAAAGCGCCTTTCTGGTTTTTGATTTCTCTATCAATAACCTCCTGCAACTGTTTCCGGATTATAGACTCTTTATCAAATGCCTCTGTGGTTGCAGTATCTTCCTTTATAGGTTCCCTTATAGGCTCTTTCTTCTTACAACCATAACCGCCGGTTCCTATTATTGCTCCAAATAAAGCAAGCAACCCGGCTTTTCTTACACCGCTCATGATAGCTCCTTTCATACTGTCTCTGAAATTCTCGTATGAGGTTCGGACAACGGCATATTACAGGGGGTGCGAAATGATTGCAAACAGCAAGTTGCCCGCTTTTGAAAGAGGGTTAAGCTGTTGGGCCGGTGTAGCCTTGAATTGGCGTGACTTACTATTTTGCCCGTAGTATAATGCATCCGATATATGAGTGTTTTTTCGACGGAGATAAGAAATGACTGTCCTTACGTGGTTTGTATTGGCTTTTGCGGGGGTGAATCCTCTAAGCGATTCGGGGCCGCAAATCGCCATAAGAGCATCGCAACCCCAGGTGGGCAAGTATGAGAAGCTGGAGCTGTCTATTGAGACAGGCCGGCGATATGAAAATCCGTTCGACCCGCAGGAGGTCGATTTGACTGTGCGGCTCAGCAGTCCAAGCGGCAAGACCATGGTACTGCCTGCCTTCTTCTGTCAGGACTATGAGCGACGGAAGATGAATCAGGGCCGCACCAGGGAGAACTGGTTCTATCCTCTCGGCGGCGGGGCGTGGAAGGCACGCTTTGCACCGATGGAAACGGGAGGGTATTCGGCTGTGGCTCTACTCAAGGATAAGATCGGAACGGCCCAATCGAGCAGCATTCGATTCGAGTGCACCGCGTCGAAGAGCAAGGGCTTTCTCACCGCGGGCAGGAGCGACCCTCGTTTCTTCGAGTTCAGCGAAGGCCAGCCGTTCTTCGTCATCGGCCAGAATCTCGCCTATATCAGCGGCGGCCAGTATGTGAATTTGACGAAGGCCGAGGAGATATTCGCAAAGCTCTCGGAGAACGGCGCAAACTTCCTTCGTATCTGGACCTGCTGCAAGGACTGGGCGATGGCTATCGAAGCCCGCAAAAGCGCCTGGGGCCGGTCGTGGGGCGGAAAGTTGCCGATTGTCCCAATCCCGGGCGGCGATGATGCCGACAGTCCCCGAAAGTGCGTCAAGCTCGAAGGCGGCGACGGGGCCTCGATAAACGTTGAGCCGTGCCATCCGGTCCCCATGTGCCCACAGAAGCGCTACGTCCTAAGCGGGCGATTCATGGCCGACGGCCCCAGCGGCCTGCGGATGCAGCTCTCGCACGGAAGCCCGCCGCCTATCTTTGCCGCTGCGCCTGACGGCAAGTGGACGCAATTTCGGCATGAGTTTGTCGCCGGCGAGAATGACTATTGGCTCGGCAGGCTCGCCTTCAGCCTAACAGGTTCCGGAAAAGTCTGGCTCGATAATCTCTCGCTCAAGGAAATCGACGGCGCCGCTGAGCTGCTCTGGGAAGCCGACGTAAACCGTCCTGAGAGGGGCTACTACAACCAGGTCGATTGCTTCATTCTCGATAAGGTCATCGAAGCGGCCGAGCCGAACGGCATATATCTCATGCTTTGCCTGATTACAAGGGACCTCTATATGGACTCTCTGTCCAAGGTCGATAGCGACGAGTATCGCCGGGCCGTTCAAGATGCGCAGAACTTCATGCGCTATGCCGTGGCTCGGTGGGGATATTCCACCGGCGTCGGCGCGTGGGAGTACTTCAACGAGATGGACCCCGGCAAACCTACCGACAAATTCTACGATGAAGTCGGCAAGTATCTCGAAGATATCGACTTCTACAAGCATTTGCGTACGACAAGCACGTGGCATCCCTCGGCCAAAGACTGCCGGCACGGGCGAATCGATATCGGCCAACTCCATCACTATATGCGCACTGAGACCAAGGAAGATTTTAAGGACGAAGTGGCGGTAATCATAGAGAAGACGCGCTTCCTGAGAGAGCACGCCCCGAATAAGCCCGTCTTGATCGGCGAGTTCGGCCTGGCCACGCCCAAGTGGGGCCAGAGCGAATACATGAAGCAGGACAAGGAAATGGCGCATTTTAACACCTCGCTTTGGGCCTCGGCCTTTGCCGGCGGCTCCGGCACGGCTATGTTCTGGTGGTGGGACCAGCTCGACAGGCAGGATGCCTACGGCCGCTATCGCCCCTTGGCCTTGTTCCTCAAAGGTGTCTCGTTTTCGGGCCTGGATCCGATCAAGGCCGCTCTGACCGATGGTGATGCTCGAATCCTCGGCTATCAAGGCCCAGATCGCGCGTACTTCTGGCTGTCCGATCCGAAAGCCGCTTGGTGGAATCTCGTCGTGGAAAAGCTGGAGCCGGCAGAGACCAAGCCCGCCGCGATTGAAATTCGCGGACTGAACCCGGGCGACTACTCGGTCGAATGGTGGGACACCCGCGCCGCAGCCGTTGTCCGAACCGACCGAATTTCATTGGCCGCCGGGACCTTCAGAGCAACGGTCCCTGCTTTCAAACGAGACATCGCTTGCAAGGTAAAACGCCAATAGCCCGCACAAACGAAAAACGTGCAGTGTACGCAATATCCGTTTCGCACACGCGGAAATGCTATTGACGCGGGCGGAAAACAGAGTTATTATTCCTGCGTTCCTTGAATTCACGGACAAAGGGCAGAAATCAATGAAGTATGAAGCTTCCTGTAATGTTTCGATTGTGAACACCGGCTGCGTCCGCAGTAAGGAGCGGTGTCAATGACAGGTCGTAAATTGGACCAGCCTGGATGGCCTTTTGAGCGTTGTGCCGTTATCGTGGCCCACCCGGACGACGAAACGTTGTGGGCCGGAGGCACGATTCTTCTGCATCGAGAGTGCAGTTGGACGGTAGTGGCCTTGTGTCGAAAGAGCGATCCCGACCGCGCCCCAAAATTCGCCGCGGCCATGCAGGCGCTTAACGCCTCGGGCGCTATGGCTGACCTCGACGATGGTCCTGAACAAGCTCCTTTGGACGCTCACCGCGTACAGCAGGCCGTCCTCGATACGCTCCCGTCGGATCGCTATGATCTGATCGTCACGCACAGCCCCTTTGGCGAATACACGCGGCACCTTCGCCACGAGGAGGTCGGAAAGGCCGTGCTGGCCTTGAGAGAGGCGGGCCGGTTGTCCGCCGGGCAAGTGAGGCTTTTTGCCTACGAAGACGGTGGAGGAAAACACCTTCCGCGAGCGGTTAGGGATGCGGATGTGTATATAAGGCTGCCGAATGAAGTATGGCGGCAGAAGTACCGTATCATAAACGAAGTATATGGCTTCGCAGCCGAGACCTTCGAGGCCATGACAACACCGAAAGAAGAGGCCTTCTGGGTCTTTCGTAAAATGAAGGCCAAAAACTAACTTTAGCGGGAATTGAAAGATGAAAGTATTGGTCTTGTACGATTATCCGCCGTCGCCGGCGGGACTGGCCACGCAGGGCAGCCTGCTGCACAAAGGACTTGAGCAGGTCGGCGTCGACGTTCACTCAGCGCATTTCGAGTCGGCACAGGAAAAAGAATGGTACTATCGCTGGTTTGAGCCCGATGTTGTGGTCGGGGTGGGCTATTGGGGTCATACCCCCTATCTGGTGCTGCATCCTCAGCGCTACGGCGTCCAGCCCGTGCCCTGGCTCGTTGCCGACGGCTACATGGCGAACTACCACGAGATTCTAAATGCACTGCCTCTGATTCTCGTAACTTCCAAATGGGTCAAAAAGGTCTATATGCGGGATGGGCTAAACGGCGACAATATCGAGGTTCTGCCTGTCGGCTGTGATACCGATGCTTTTAGTCCTCGAGATAAGAATGACCCTAAGGTCGTGGCGGTTCGCGAGGCCCTCGGAGTCGCGCCGGATCAGATCATGGTACTCACCATCGGAGGCGACGCAACCAGCAAGGGCGCGCAGGAAGTCATGCAGGCCCTGGCCATCAATGATACTAAGGCGCCGGACTGGAAATACGTCTGCAAGGTCTGGCCTCAGCCAAGAACCGAACAGCAGAATCTCGTGGACCTGCAGCTCGCAACGCAGTTGGGCATCGATAAAAACGTGGTCTATACGACGAATGTCATATCCCGCAACTTCATGCCCTTTCTGCTGGCGGCCTGTGACATATATGCCGCGCCGTCCAGGCTGGAGGGCTTCGGAATGATTCAGGTCGAGGCAGGCGCCTGCGCAAAACCCGTGATCGGGATAAAGGCCATGGGAATGCTCGACACAATGATCCACGGGGAAAACGCTTTTCTCGCCGGCGTTGCCCAGGAAATCAAGCTCAGGGAGGCCACGGTCGGATACGAGTCGGGATACCAGGATGGACACCGCGTCGTCTTCAAAAAAATGCGCACCGTGGACTATAGGGCAAGCATACACGACATCGCAAATTAC
>JAFGTU010000230.1 GCA_016933985.1 Sedimentisphaerales bacterium
ATGAAGCACATCAGGACCGCCAGCGGCAGCAGCCCGCTTATCAGAACCGAGCTGCGAAGGTGCATCACCATAACAACGACAACAAGTATGGTGATGAGAATTTCCTCCGTAATTGCCGTCTCTAAGGTCCCTAATGTCTCGTAGATAAGACCCGTCCGGTCGTAGAAGGGGACAATTGCGACTTTGGACACGGTTCCGTCTGGCAGCGTCTTGCTCGGCAGTCCGGGTGAAATCTCGGCAATTTTCTTTTTGACGTTTTTTATCGCTTCGAGCGGATTATATCCGTAACGGACGACGGCCACGCCGCCGACGGCCTCGGCCCCGCCTTTGTCCAGTGCGCCCCGCCGCAGCGCAGGCCCATAGGAAACGTGCGCGACGTCCTTTACACAGACGGGGACATTGTCGTTGACTTTAATTACGGTCTGCTCTATATCCCCCAGGTTCTTAATAAATCCCAGCCCGCGAATAACATACTCGACCTTGTTAATCTCAATGGTGCGGGCGCCGACGTCGATGTTGGATGCTCTTACGGCGTTGAAAATGTCACCGAGGGCGACGTTGTATGCGCGCATGGCATCCGGGTCGACGTCTATCTGATACTCTTTAACGAATCCTCCAACGGAGGCGACCTCGCTGACGCCCTCAGCGGCCAGAAGCGCATACCGCACGGTCCAGTCCTGGGTAGTCCTGAGCTCATCGAGGTCCCATCCGCCGGTGGGCTCGCCATTCGGGTCTCGGCCCTCAAGGGTGTACCAGAATACCTGTCCCAACGCCGTTGCGTCGGGCCCGAGGACAGGCTGGACCCCTTGCGGTATTGTCCCTTCGGGCAGGCTGTTCAGCTTCTCGAGTGTCCTGCTTCTGGTCCAGTAGAAGTCCATTTTCTCGCTGAAAATAACGTATATGCTCGAAAAGCCGAACATCGAAATGCTGCGGATGGTTTTGACTCCCGGGACACCCAGCAGTGACGTCGTGAGCGGGTAGGTTATCTGGTCTTCCACGTCCTGCGGACTTCTCCCGGGCCAGTCCGTAAACACTATCTGCTGGTTCTCGCCTATATCAGGAATCGCATCGACCGCCACGGGGTTCCTGGGCATCAAACTGAATTCCCAGTCAAACGGCGCAACCATTACACCCCAGCCGACGAAGAACATTATGAGCAGCACTACAACAAGCTTGTTCTCCAAGCAAAAGCGTATCACCTTGTCTATCAGTGATTGTCTGTGGTTGGGCGATTCGCTCATAATTTTGCCTGTCAATACTGCGTCAAGCTTGCGGAATCTTATAGGCGCACCGAGTAATCCGTCGGCTTCGGCGCGCGAGGCAAACCTGTGCGGCTCGGCTTGTCAAGTGCCGCGCGCGGTCTCATTGCCGGGATTGTCCCACCAGCCTATTTCTTAAACTGTGGTAAGTTGGCCGCGTATTTTTCGGGTTCTGCTTCGAATTTGGCGACGCAGGCCGGGCAGCAGAAGTACACCTTTTGGCCCTTGTACTCAACGAAGACGTTCTTGTCGATGGGGTTGCCGTCCATCACGGGGCAGGTAGTCTGTGCGATAGCCGCGACCGCAGTTGCCACGGCCGGGGTGCCGCCTGCAGTCTTGGCTGGCGTATTGGGTGAGGGCACCGGCTCGGACTCCTTCTTGCAGCCGGGCAGGCCGAAGAGCAGCAGGCCGACCACCGCGACAATGATTGTGATTTTCATCCTTGCGTTTTTCATTTTTGTTTTCCTTTAACGATGCAATTCATTTTTCAGTTCAATGACTATGCCCATTTTGACTTGTCGGCGTGCCTTGACCTTGCGGATTCATCATACTCGGCTTTGCCTGGATTTGAAGGGCCGAGTCGATTTTGAAGTTGCCGTTGGTTACGACGGTTTCGCCTTCGGCCAGGCCGGACCTGACTATGTAGTAATCGCCCGCCAGCGGACCGAGGACGACTTCGCGCCCTTCGAACGTGGGCTTTTCGGTATCCGGCAGCTTCACATAGACAACGGCTCTTTTCCCGGTGATCAAAGGAGCGGACGCCGGGATGACCAGAGGGGCTTCATTTTGCGTATCGACCTTTACATATCCGAGAGATTCGGCAGTCACCAGATCCATACCGCAGATGTCGCAGGCGCCTTTCTGCGTTTTGACCACGGAGGGGTGCATGGGACAAATCCATTTCCCCGCCATTTCGGGGTCCATTACGGTTCCTCCCTGTGCGACTAGTGCCCGCACAATTGCCCTGACAAACATTTCGGGCTTGAGTTTGCCGTCGGCGTTCGCGACGTTTACGCGGAGCTTTACCGTTCTGGTTTTTGCGTTGAGGACAGGGTCTATGAAACTTATCCTCCCGTTGAACACTTCGCCCGGGTATGCTTCTGTTGCGAATTGGACCTCCTGGCCGTACCTTAACCACGCCATATCCGATTCGTAGGCATCGAGCTTTACCCACAGTTGCGAGAGGTCGGCTATTGTAAAGATCGTGGTCCCGGTATCGACCCAGGTGCCCTCTGTCTTGTGCTTGTCTATGACAATGCCGCCCATAGGCGCGAAAATCGTGAGGTGGTCAACGGTCTGCCCCGCCTTTTCAATATCTGCAATTTGGTCGTCGGTCAGGCCGCGGAGCTGCAGCCTTTTTCTGACCGCGTCGGCGTTTGCGAACTTCAGCTTGTCCAGAAAGCTGTTACTGTCGGGTTTTACGCTTCTCTGGGCTTCTACGGCAGCGAGCAGGGCCTGCTGGTCTTCGAGGAGCTGCTGGCTGTATAGAGAGACCATGTGGTCGCCTTTGTTGACCCGTGTGCCTTTGAAATCGACGTAGAGGCGGTCGATTCGGCCTGGAACCCAGGCGGTGATGTCTTTGACCCGCGTCTCGTCGTAATCTATTTTTCCGACCATCCGGATCTCTGCGGTGACGATCTTTCGCTCGACGCGGGATGCTGCAATATCCATAAGCGCGGCGGCTTCGTCGGAGACGACTAATTGTCTCGGAGCACCCATGACGGCCAGGTCGGATGGCATCGGGATCAGGGCCATCCCGCAAATGGGACATTTCCCGGGTCCGTCTCTGATAATCTGGGGGTCCATTGAGCAGTACCACTTTTGGGCGACGGCCGGCTTATTGGCGTCGGCTGGGGCTGCGTGCACGTGGTCTGCCTGCAACCTGGATTTGAGCATATACCCTGCGAGGAACGCCGCGAGCAGCAGGACGACGACAATGGCGTTGCGAACAACCAGTGATATTTTAGCGGACTCTGATTTCATATCGGCGCCTCAGTATGAATTCCACTAATCCCATAGGATTCCGGCTCATTCCAAATACGACTTTCTTGCTCATTATGGCCGTTCATTACTCCTTAAAGGCGGCCTATTTGGCAGCGCCATCGTTCTCTTTTTCCGAACCGGCGTCAACATTTGTGGTTGGCAGTGAAGTCCCGGCGATTCTTTCGAGCTTGGCGAGGTTCTGGGCGTTCTCGGCGGCGGCCCGCTCATAGAGCAGCTCGTAATTAAGGAGTTTATCCTGTGCATCTATCAGGCTCAGGAAATCGATGGTAGCGGCCTCATAGGCGGACTCGGAAGCGAGGACCATCTCTCTTGTCTTCGGGATTATGATGTCTCTATAGAGGCGGATCTTTCTGGCGGTGTCGTCGAATTCGTACAATAGCCGGCGGGCTTCTGCGCCGAGGGTGTTTTCGAGATCGATTTTATCGTGCCTTGTCTTTGCCAGTTCGGCTTTTGCCTGGCGCTCGGCGGCCTTGTAACTCTCGGTCCATATCGGCAGATTCAGAGAGACCATAGCGATGACAGGGTCTTTGCCGCTGTCTCTTGCCCCTGAAGCCATGGCGTGGGCTGTGTCAATGTAGCTTAGACCGATCCCTATGTCGGGCAGGGATTTTTTCTTTGCGAGCGTTTCCGCGTTCCTCATGGCCTCGATTTCGTAATCAACGGCTTTGAGGTCGGGATTGTTTTGAATAATCAGGGCGTAAAGGTCGGGGAAGCTGATTGAGAGAGGCTGATACTGTGGCGGTTGGGGCCAGGGCAGATTGGCGTCGGCGGGGCGGTTGAGGATGGCTTTTAGCTCTGCGGTTATTGCGGGCCTTAGCTCTTTCAGGGACTTTAGGCGGTCTTCGAGGATGGCCAGCTCGATCTGGGCGCGGATGACGTCGGGGTGTGTGCTTGTGGCGCCGGCGTACTTTGTGCGGGCGACCTGCTCGAAGTGCTTTATGAGGTCGAGACTTTCACCGGTGATTTGAATCGCTTTGGCCAAATAGCCGTATTCATAGAAGGCGTGCTTGACTTGCTGGAAAAGCTCGATCTTCTTTGCCTCGTATCGTTTGTGTGCGGCGTTTGCATTGGCGGCCGCACGGTCCGTGCGGGCTTTAATCACTCCGAACCAGGGGAAGGTCTGCATCAGTTCGAACTTCTGTCGCTGTGGCCCGACCCGCGTTTCGACTTCCCTGATGAAATAGCCGTAGGTGAATTTCGGGTCGGGAAGCGCCCTGGCCTGGGGGACCGATTCCAGGGCCGCCTTCCATGTCTGGAAGCTTGCCCTTAGAGCCGCGTTGTTCAGGGCCGCCTCTCGAAGGTAGTCTTCGAGGCGGAGGAGACTGTTGGTCTCGTCCGGCCGTTGTGAAGCGCCCGCGTAGGATGCAAGAATGAATACAACCACTCCCACCGCGAAAACAGCCTGTTGCTTCAAGTTCGTCATTTTGTGACTACTCCATACTGTCGTCATCTTACCGCACATCCGAAGAAAGTCTACAAAAAAAATAAATCCAACATGTTCCTATCACGGATTCTCATCCTCTGCGGGTCTGCTGGACCAGCCTTACAATCTCGTCCAGCTTTCGCTGCTTGTCCTTTTCGCAGTCTCCTTTGACAGCTTCGGTCACGCAGCTCTGAAGGTGCTTCTGTAGTATCTTCTCTTCCACCCTGCCCAGAGCGCCTTTCACAGCGTGTATCTGGTTCAGGATATCGATGCAGTATTCCCGATTCTCGATCATCTTCTGGACGCCGCGAACCTGACCCTCAATTCGTCTCAACGCAATCAAGTTCTTCTCATGACTTGGGTTACCTTTCATTTCATGCCCTTTCAGCACCTGTACAACTAATATACCCCAGGGGGGTATATGAGGTTCAAGAAAAACATATATTTTTCGGAATATTCGATAGCTCGGTGTACATACAAGCAGATTCTATGCGGAATACTCGGAAATGCGGGATGCGAAACGACTTGTTCGTATCGAGAACTCCCCTGGCATCCGACCCATCCAGTCTGTTCAAGGCGTTTTGCCTTCCAGCCAGTATTTGGCGCAGCGCGTAAAGTCATCAAATTGCACAATGCCGTTGCGGCTGAAATCCGTGTCTAAACGGTCGCCTGTATGCAGCCAGCTTAGTGCAAACAATGAGAAGTCCGCCCAGTCAACTGTATGGTCGCCGGTCAGGTCGCAGTCGCTGCGTCCGAGCAGCCGGTCCTCGAAGACATTCGTATTACGTGGATTGACGCTGCGCATCGGCCAGTCGCTGTTCTCGCGGTAAGCCAGCGTTGGCAGGTCCCAGACATAGACAGTGCCTACCATTGTCGCTGCAATCAGCTCAAACAGCCCGTCGCCATCGATGTCCCCAATGCTTACGCCCGATGTCGAAGCGAAGCTCATCTTCTTTGGGAATCCCGGCACAAGCTCGCCGTCGCCGCTGCACGCATAGACCGAGCCGTCGAAGGCGGTGAAGCAGACATCCTGCCGGCCGTCGTTGTCCACATCGACAATCGCAGGCGTGCCGTTGGGCCACTGCTGCAAATCGAGAGGCCAGCCCGGCAGAGTCGTGCCGTTTAGGCTTTTCACATATACCCGGTACAAGCCCGCCACCGGGCGATGGTTGGCCAGGACTATTATTTCAGGTTGGCCGTCGCCGTTGATGTCACCGAGGCAGTAGCCGAAGATTTGGGTGTCATAGTTGCCGATAGCAATCGGGAAGCCCGGATACGAGCTGCCGTTGTGGTGATAGCAGTGGATGTAACTCTGGTATCCCGTTGTGCCGATGACGACCTCCAGATCGCCGTCGCGGTCCAAATCAACGAGAAAGGGCGGAGCGGAAATATCCTCATTGTACAGGTTGCGCAGGGTAACGGGATAGCCGGCCTCTTCGATGCCGCTTCCATCGAGCACGTGAAGGCGAATGCTGGCGTATCCGAGCTTTGAGACCGCGACTATCTCCTTTTGTCCGTCGGCGTCGATGTCGCCGAAGGACAGCAAGCGCACGGACTCGGTGCTGTCGGCAAAATCACGGGTGAACAGTTTGACGCCGGAGTGATCAAAGGCGGAAATTCGGTAGTAATCTGCGGTGTTGCCCTTAGTATGGGCGGCAACCGCCTCCAAAGTCCCGTTGCCATCCAGGTCGGCCAGGACAAAGGGCAGCTCATGCGCGTTCGACGGAGTTTCGATCGCCTGTTTAGGAAAACCGCTTAAGCACGATCCGTCGAAGCTCTTTGCATTGAAGGACCACACAGTTGAAGGGCTGCCGTAATAGTCCGGCCAATAGTCCCGCAAAGTCCAGAGAATTTCGGTGTTGCCGTCGTTGTCAACATCAGCCACCGCCGGCCCCGGGAAAGAGGCATTGCTGGCGAAGGCCGGATATTCGAGCTGGACTGTCGGCCAGCCCGGAAGAATCGTCCCGTCTCCTCTTAGGCCGAAGGTGTGGCCGATGCTGCACAGGAATATTTCGTCGCTTCCGTCGCCGTCCGCGTCGGCGGGCGTTGCGTTGAACGATGCGCCGAGGATGAAGCCGCCCAGGCGAAAGACGTTTCCACCCAGCCGGACCGGCCAACCCGGGTGAAGGTCCGGCTCCGCCCAAAACACGGTATGTTCAATCGCCGTTCTCGTCCCGTCATTGACGCTAAGCCGAACGTGGTACGGCCCCTGTTTGTCGGATAGATCGACCTGGCCCAGCAGGCCGTCCGTTACAGAACCGCCCTGGCTGATAGTGCTCCACACGCTCGGATAATATCCTTCTCCAACCTCCAGGGTATAAGAGTCGCCGTCTGCCGTGCCGAAAATCGGGAGGTTCTGGTCTGTTGCAATGGGCTCAGAGTCGTCCTCGGGCTGAAATATGCCGGCGTTGACGTCGGAGACATACTCTACGGCGCCAAGTGCGTCTTCGGCGTCCAGTATTCCGGCGCCTATGTAGCTGTCGGTCGTCTGGGTTTCGCTTGCTGATGCCGCCAGTGCCCGGCGAACCGTGGTCTCGGACAGCGATGGATACTGCCCCAGAAGAAGCGCTGAGACGCCTGATGCAAAAGGACAGGCCATCGATGTGCCGTCGGAGCGGTAGTATTTTGCGCCGGTATCCCCCGGAGGGACAAAATGCGCGCCGTCGTTGTACATATCCGTTCCCATCGCTCGCAAGGAAAGTATATCAACACCTGGGGCGCTGAAATCCACCAGTGAGCCGAAGTTCGAAAATGACGCCCGCTTCAGGTCCGGCCCCAGCGCCGCCACCGTCAGGACTCCTCGAA
>JAFGTU010000231.1 GCA_016933985.1 Sedimentisphaerales bacterium
ACGCAACGTCGTAGTCTTGCCGGCCCCGTTCGGCCCCAGCAGCCCGAAAACACAGCCCCGCGGGATCTCCAGATTCATATCGTTGACGGCTATCAGCCGCTGGCTGTAGATCTTCGTCAGATGCTCCGTTCGAATCGCGGGCTCCATCTTAGACTCCTGCCCCATCCCGGCGGCACTGCGGCCTGACGCACTCGGCCTTCTGGTTACAGACATTCCTTTGCCCTTTTCAATAGGGCTTTTAGTTCAACAGTCCCGCCAAGACCAAGGTGGCTTCCTGCTTGGGCGTGGTCATCTGAGCCTTGAGGTCGGCTTGAGCCTTGGCCAATTCCTCTTTGACCTTGTTCTTTGCGCTGCGATATGCGGCAAGCGCGGTCTTGATGGCGGCCGACTCACCCGTGCCGCTTCTCAGCAGTTCCTGCAGTTCATCAGCGGCTTTTTGCAGGTCCGTCTTTTCGCCGGTGGCTGTCTGCTCCGACCTTCCAGGCAGGTTTTGGCCTGGTTCGGGTTGCCCGGCCGGACCTCCTCGCTCTCCCACGGCTGCTCCGCGTCTGCTCAGCCCGCCCGCCACTGCGTACACCCCGCCGAGCGAACGTGATTCGAGCTGACCGGTCAACCGCACCACTTTCTCCAGCAGAGGCTGCACCGTTTCCCATTTCGCATCGTCGATCTCAAGCTGCGTCTTCATGCGCGCGACCATCATCTTCTGCGCCTGTTCTCGCGTCTGCTGAGGGTCTCTTTGCACACGACTGATATTGGCGCTGCGATCGGGACGCTGGACGGGACGCACTCGGCCTGCGGCGCCCCGGAGCGATTGACCCACAAAAACCGTTAGTAGAACAAACGCCGCCGAACCGAGAATTACTTTCGTCTTAAACATTGGAATCTCCTTTACATCGAATATGCCTAATGAAAGCGGGCCTCTGCCGCACAACTGATCGTTGTTCAAAATTCCACCTGCTCTTCGAGTAGATGCAATAATACCACCCAAGAGGCAGGGGGTCAACTGAAAACTCCAGCAACAGATCGTCGGCCACGTTGCCGCTGTCTGCGGGGCGAGATCAACATTGAAAGCCTCTCAGCGGCGGGAACTGCGTCCCCCTCGACATTGCCTATCGAGAATGTTTCGGCTACGCCGTTTTGTTGTCGAGAAACCCCTCGAGTTTTCTCGCTCGGACGGGGTGCTGCAGTTTGCGTATCGCCTTCGATTCAACCTGCCTGACCCGCTCCCGGGTAACCTTGAAGATCCGCCCCACCTCCTCCAGCGTATAAGTATATCCGTCCCCGATCCCGTATCGCAGCTTGATAATCTCGCGCTCGCGGTACGAGAGGGTTTTTAGCACGACATCAATCCGTTCCTTGAGCATCTCCTGCGTCGCCGAGGAGACCGGCGAATCGATAGCTTCGTCTTCGATGAAATCGCCGAAGTAGCTGTCCTCGCTCTCGCCTATCGGTCGATCCAGGCTGATAGGGTGCTTGGAAATCTTGAGCACCCTTCGGGTCTCTTCGACGGTCATCTCGGCCTCTTCGGCGATTTCTTCGACGGTGGCCTCCCTGCCTAACTGCTGATGAAGCACCTTGCCCGCGGTTCGCAGCCGGCTCATCGTCTCGATCATGTGAACCGGGATGCGAATGGTCCGGGCGTGGTCCGCAATGGCCCTTGTAATTGCCTGTCGAATCCACCACGTCGCGTATGTGCTGAACTTGTATCCCCGCCGATACTCGTACTTATCCACCGCCCTCATCAAACCGGTGTTTCCCTCCTGGATCAGGTCCAGAAAGCTCAGCCCACGATTGCGATACTTCTTTGCTATCGAAACCACAAGCCTCAGATTAGCGCTCGAGAGCATCCGCTTGGCGTTTTCATATTGAGTGAAGACCCTGTCAAGCGCACGAAGCCTTTTGTCCAATTGCTTCGGCGTCTCCATCACCAGGTCCTGCAAGCCCGCCAACTCTTCCTTCATAGCATCGATATCCTCGGCCGTCACATCGCCGTCCGGCCCTTTGGCGATCCTATTCTCCAACTGGCGCATCTTCTGGTGGATGCCGTGCAGCTTGCTCTTCATTGGCTGAATCCGGCTCGTTCGCAGACTCAGCTCCTCCAATAGCGTCGCAACCTTCTGCTTGTTTCTAAGCATCCGCCGAAGCAGCTCTTTAGACTCCTCAACGCTCTTGGCGTCGCGCGTCTTTTTGAAAATACTCTGATTGATTGCCAGAAGCGAATTGACCGTCCTAAGGTTGACAGGCAAACGTTTCTTTAGCACGCCCTTCGTGGTATTGCCGCTGGTCCCGGTCTTCAACGTCCGATCAAAAGACATAATGCCGCTATCGACCTGCTGCAGAAGCTCAAGCGAGTTTCGCGCACAATAATCGCTCTGCAGCATTTTCCGCCTGAAACCCATCCGCGTTATCTCGATCTTTCTCGCCAGCGTAATTTCCGACTTTCGAGTAAGCAACGGTATCTGTCCCATTTGGGTCAGATACATCCGGATAGGATCATCGACTCTGCGCCCGGTGCCGGTCTCGACCAGCTCTCTTTCGAGCAGTTCGTCGCTGTCCCTTGCGCCTGGTTTGGAGTCTGGCGCTTCATCTTCCTCTGAATCCTCCTCCTCGTCTTCTTCGCCAACAGCGAAATCGCCGTCTTCCGCCTTGTCAAGTTTCTCCGCTCCTACGTCGGCTTCGTCAACCAGTGCGATTCCCATTGCGTCAAACGTAGCCAGCAGCTTGTCCAGTCGGTCGGCACTGACGCCCATTTCGGGAAGGTTGTCGTTGATTTCCTCGTATGTCAGGAATTCCTTCTCCTTACCCCTTTTCAGAAGCATCTGGATTTGCTCTTCGGCATCTACGGGTTTCTCCGTCGTTTGAGGCGGACCCTGAGCTTCCGGTTTTTCCGCGCCGGTGCTTTCTTCGACGCTGGGCTTGCTCCTATCTGTTTTCGTTTTTCCCACTTTTTAGCTCACTATCCTTATATTCAACTGACTTCTAATGGTCACAAACTCGCCCAATCACTACTATAGTTATAGCAGTCCACCTAAAAAGTCAAGTCAAGGGCCGAAAAATGCGTTTTCAACACTGCCAATCCGCTTTGCAAAACAATTAGACACGTGGTTTTTGGGAACTATCCGCGATACACTTGGATTTTGCAGTGGATGCTTGATTTTTTCACGCATGCTCAATACTGTGTCTGAAATGGCAGTGATGCTGGTATCTGAAATCACGGGTCAGCCTTATATCTCCAGCCCGGTCGGTGTGCTGACGGTGCTTTGTGGGGTGGGGGCGTTTTTCTTCTTCTTAGAGGAGCGGGCGAAGTGGAGGCTGTTCAATTACTTCCCGCCTTTGATCTTCATCTACGCGATACCGGCGATAATGTCGAACACGGGCGTATTGACCAAGACCTCTGCCGTCTATGACTGGCTGGGCGAGATGGTCCTGCCGATGTTCTTGGTCATTCTGCTTTTGAAGGTTGATGTCGTTTCCACCGTGCGGATGATGGGCCGCGGGATATTTGTGATGCTCTTCGGAACCGCCGGCGTAGTGCTTGGCGCGCCTATCGCCTACCTGCTTGTCCGCGACAGACTGCCCGAATCACTGGATGCATGGAAGGCCTTCGGGACCCTGGCAGGAAGCTGGATCGGCGGGACGGGTAATATGGCCGCTGTCTCGGAGGGTATCGACACGAGCGGGGAAGGGTTCGGCCTTGCGGTGCTCGGCGACAATCTCGTCTATATAGTCTGGCTGCCGATTCTGTTGGGCTCGAAGAGCTTCCATCGAGTATTCAACCGCTTCACCCGCGTCGATCAAAAACGAATCGCGATGCTCGAATCGGCTCAAATCGAAAGCCAGGAAGAGCAACGGGTCAAGATGAGGCACTTTCTGTATCTGCTCGTGTTGGGATTCGCCTGCACGTGGCTGGCGGGGGCGATTTCGCAGGAGCTTCCCGAATATAAGCCGGTCTTGACGGCCTCGACCTGGAGAATCCTTTTGATAACGACGATGGGGCTCCTGCTCTCGCTTACTCCCGCCAAGCGGATTCCTGCCAGCCACGAATTGGCAATGGCCCTTGTGTATATCTTCGTTGCGAATATGGGCGCCAAGGCCGACGTCTCCGGGCTTGGCGGCTCGGCGGCTTGGTTCCTTCTGGCGTGCTATGTCTGGATAGCCATTCACGGGGCCTTTTGCGTGCTCGGGGCGTATCTGCTGAGGGTGGATATTCATTCCACCGCGATTGCCAGCGCCGCCAATATCGGCGGCGCCGCCAGTGCGCCCGTGGTCGCCTCCCATCATAACGAAAAGCTCGTCCCCGCCAGTATCCTGATGGCCCTTATAGGCTATGCCATTGGAAATTACGGGGCCTTTGCCGCTGCCTGGCTTTGCTATAGATTGAGTTATTGAAGGATTATTCGGTGAAACGATTGTACTGGACGAATCCCGATGTCTATGAGATTGAGGTTAAGGTTACATCTATCGGCGATTGCAGGGTCACTATAGAACCGGTGGTGTTCCATCCCGATGAGGGCGGCCAGCAGCCTGATAGGGGGACGATCGGAGAGGCTGAAGTTCTCGGCGTTCAGATTATTGACGGGCGGGTAGTGCATACTCTTGATCGGCCGCTCGACGATGGCGAGTATGTTGCGCAAGTGGATAGGGAGCATAGGCTGCAAAGTGCGAGGCAGCATACGGCTCAGCATATTATTTCGGGCGTCGCCGAGAAGCGGTTCGGCCTGAAAACGGTTGGAGTTCATATTGGGGCCGATACCTGCACCGTGGATTTCGACAAGAAAATCGATTGGCAGACGGCCCAGGCCATCGAGCGCGATTCGATGGGGGCGGTTACTGAGAATATTGCCGTCGAGACGGTGTTCGGCGATTCTGATGCGCGGTCGCGGTTCGACCTGAAAGGAATTGAGTCGGAGATGATTCGTGTGGTGAAGATCGGCGAGTACGATGCATCCGCCTGCTGCGGGACCCACGTTCGCAGGACGGGCGATATCGGGATTATCAGGATTCTCGATATCGAGAGCAAGAAGGAAGGCACGCGGGTCGCTTTTGTGGCGGGCGAAAAGGCGCTTGAGTTTTCACAGGTCGAGACTTATGCGTTGAGGGAGCTTAGGAAGCTGGTTAAGTGCTCGACTGCGGAACTGCCTATGCTTTTCCAGAAGGCGACGGGTAGTGCCAAGAGTCTGAGCAAGGAATTGGAGCGATTGCAGGGCTTAATGCTGCCGGGTCTGGCCGAGTCGGCTGAGATTATAGACATCGCCGGATCCAAGGTGGGGATTCAGGTAGATGCGGTCTCCGGTAAGCTCGCGGGCAAGCTGGCCGCCCTGATTGCGAACAAGATTGACGGGACCGGAATTGTAGTTAGCGAGGGAACCATCGTCATAAACTCAAAAACTCTGAATGCCAATGATCTTCTGGCAAGGCTCAAAGAAGCCTTCGGCGGAAAAGGCGGCGGATCACCCCAAACCGCCAGCGGAAAGCTGGATGGCACGGTGACGATGAAGGGGATTATTGGAGTTATTCGGGCATGAGTTAACCGCATGGGCTTCAAGCCCATCCTACACAAGTCGCGATGGCGCGCGGTGAGTACACGGACGGTTACGCACTGGCAGGATGCCCGTGCTACGATTCTGGATGGCGGGTTTGGCTATGCTTTCGGGTATGCCCAGGGTTCTCGGTATTTTCTTTTTAGTAGCCCGTTAGCGGCTTTGTCGCCGACAACTTCTTCCTCTTCGCCGTTCCATCTTATGCTTCTGCCGAGCTTGTAGGAGAGCATTCCTAAAAGGCTCATATTGGTCGAGTAGTGGATCAGCTCGATGTCGCAGACGGGGCGTTTTCCGGTTTCTATGGCGTTCAGGAAGTCGGCCCATAGCTCCTTGATGTTCTGTTTGTCCGGGTCGTGGAGCTGGGCTTCTTCGTGGATCTCTTTTTCGCCCCTGCCGAGCGGGTAGAACGTCCAGCCGTTGATCCAGCCCATGTGGAATGTGCCCTTTGTTCCGTAGAAGAAGCAGCCGACGCTTTCCGTTCTTTCCGCCGGGTTGCCTGCGAAGTTCCTATGCTCCCAGTGTGCGGTGAATTTGTCGAATTCGTATGCCGCGATGAGGTGATCGGGCGCATCGGTGGTTTGCTCCTTGTCGGTATAGACTGCCGGGCCTTTGATCGGTCTGCCACCGGTGGCATAAACGGATTTAGGCCATTTCTCTTCCATCACCCACAGGATTTGGTCCACCCAGTGCACTCCCCAATCGCCAAGCGTCCCGTTGCCGTAGTCGAGGAATTGCCGAAATCCTTTTGGGTGAATCTTCGTATTGAAGGGTCGCAGCGGGCCCGGGCCGCACCACATATCCCAGTCGAGTCCCTTGGGCGGCTCGGTATTCGGAGTCGGCACTTCCGCCCCGCCCCCGTAAAGCACGAACGCGCGGACGGCGCCGATTTTGCCGGCGTGACCTTCCTGCAGGAACTTTCGGCCGGAGACGTTGTGCGGAGAGACCCGCCGATGAGTCCCCACCTGGACGACACGATTGGCCGCACGGGCGGCGTTGACCATCGCCCGGCCTTCCATGACGGTGTGGCCGATCGGCTTTTCCACATAGACATGCGCCCCGGCCTCCACCGCCGCTATCGTGCAGAGCGGATGCCAGTGGTCGGGCGTGGCCACGATGGCGATATCCGGTTTTTCTTGTTCCAGCAGCTCGCGGTAGTCCTTGTACTGCTTGGGCGCATCCCCGGTGAGCTGCTTGATCTTTGCAGCCGCGGCATCGAGCTGGCTCGGATCGACGTCG
>JAFGTU010000033.1 GCA_016933985.1 Sedimentisphaerales bacterium
AACTCGAAATTCAAAACGGGGCGTAACACATTGAAACAAAAAGAGTTATGGAAGTCGTTTTAGAAAAACGTGCATAAAAAACAAGAATTTGATGGTTTGTAGTACGGATGAGCACTATTTTTCGCGATTCCGGAGAATGACACATTGTGCTATGTTCTTATCGAAACAAGACTTATATGGTTCTGCGTCTTACAAGCCGTCAGTTTGAGCACATACCACTTACTATAACTATTTTGAGTCTGTTAGTTTGATATGTATTATACTCCTCGTAGCTTGGCCGTCAAGCAGAATCCCCAATAAAGGCAGACGGGGATTGAGACACGATAAGCCGTTGATACCGTGCATAACGAAGATTTCTACAGTGGAAGACGCACTTTGGGGCGCGACGCCATTGCGATTAATATTAGGATGGATGGATTTGAGGTAGAAGGGATTGACGAAGTTGGCCGAATATGTTAGGATGGGCAATAAGTGATGGTATGGTGTTGCCTTAGCATCCGATAATTCTCCGTCGTCGGGGGGGGGCGTTTTGGCCCTGTGGATTGCATGTTTATGGTGCATTAGATGCTGAAATCTTTGAGAATCGGGCTATTGGCGCTGGTCTTATTCTTTGCATGGCCGGCGGCGGGTGAGTGCCCCCAGGGAGATTTGACCGGAGACTGTCTGGTTGATTTCGACGACGTGCGGGCCCTTGCGAGTCAGTGGCTGTATCCTCCCGACAGCGATAGCGAAGCGGACTTGGATGGTTTTGGCGGCGTTGAATCGCGAGATTTTGCCCTGCTGGCAGAGCGGTGGTCCGAATCGGGCATCCCGTTAGTGATAAACGAGTTCGTCGCTTCGAACAGCAACGGAGCTACGGATCCACAGCTCGAAAGGGATGACTGGATAGAGATATACAACGCCGGGGATCACACAATTGAGCTTGCAGGGATGTACCTGACGGACGACCTCGAAGATCCTACAAAATGGCAGATTCCGACGGGCTCGGCATTAACGAGAATTGGTGTGGGCGGGCACGTTGTGATATGGGCCGACGAGGACGTAGGCGACAATCCGAACGGCCTGCACGCGGACTTTCAACTCAGCATCGGGGGCGAGGAGATCGGGCTGTTTACGGAGAGTCGGATTGACGGCCAGATTATTCTTGTTGACAGCATTGAGTTTTCGGCCCAGGAAAGCGATATTTCGTATGGTCGATACCCGGACGGGAGCAAGACGTGGCGGTGGTTCACCTCTCCAAGTCCGGGTTGGGCCAATACCGGCGGATATGCAGACTTCGTCTCCGAGGTTGAGTTCAGCCACGAGCGTGGTTTCTATGACAGTGCGATCCATGTGACGCTCGCCTGTGATTCAGAAGGGGCGGCGATCTATTACACGACCAACGGCGAGGAACCGGGCGTTCCGTCCGGTCGCACCGTGACGGGCACATTCTATACCGGTCCGATTACAATCGACAAAACGACGTGTCTTCGCGCGATGGCTCGGATAACGGGGTGGAAGCCGACAGACGTCGTGACGCAAACTTATGTTTTTATCGGGGACGTCAAGACGCAGTCTTCGGGGGGGCAAGCTCCGGGGGCTGAATGGCCTCTGCCCGGCAGGTTAAACAATCAGATTATCGACTATGGCATGGACCCGGACGTAGTTAATAATTACACGTACAGAGACCTGATTGACGATGCACTACTTGCTATTCCTTCGATTTCGATTGTTACGGACCTGAAGAACTTGTTCAGTGTTACTACAGGGATATACGTACACCCTGGAAACGATGGGGCGGATTGGGAGCGGCCCGCCTCGGTGGAATTGATCAATCCGGACGGCAGCGAGGATTTTCAAATCAACTGCGGTCTGCGGATTCGAGGCGGGTACAGCCGGAGCACGGACAATCCGAAACATGCGTTTCGACTTTTCTTCGGGACTGAATACGGGGGAAAGTTGGAGTTCCCTCTGTTCGGTGATGAAGGGGTTGACGAATTCTGGAACGTGGATTTGCGATGCAGCCAGAACTACTCCTGGAGTTTCAACGGCAGCGCAGAGAACACTGCGGTGCGTGAAGTGTTCTCTCGCGACCTGCAGGGCGAGATGGGGCATTATTACACTCGAAGCCGAGCTTACCATTTGTATCTGAACGGCCAGTATTGGGGTCTGTTTCAAACTCAAGAACGGTCGGAGGCCTCATACGCCAGCTCATATATGGGGGGCGAGAAGGATGATTACGACGTGATGAAAGTCGATACATCGGGTTATGTGATGTGGCCGACAGATGGGGACAATGTTGCGTACCGTCGGCTGTACGATGCGGCGATGGCGGGATTTACGAACAATACGGCCTACTACCGTGCTCAGGGGATGAATCCTGACGGGACGATAAATCCGAGCTATGAGAGGATGCTCGACGTCGATGATCTGATTGATTTTATGATCATCGAATACTACACAGGGGATAGAGACGGCCCCGGGTCGCGTTTCGTCAACAGGCCCAACAACACGTATTGTATTTACAGCCGGGTGAATCCCGACGGATGGAAGAGCTTTCAGCACGACAACGAGCACACGCTCGGCGTCAGCAGCAGTGAAACGAACATGGTGTCGCCCTTAACGACGGCGGGCTCGCAGTTTCAGTATTTCAACCCTCACTGGCTTCATGAGCGGCTGGCCGGGCAAAACGCCGACTACCGGATGCGTTTTGCCGATCATGTATATAAGCATTTTTTCAACGGCGGTTTGTTGACGCCGAGTGTCTGCCAGGCCCGGATAAGCAAGCGCGTCGCAGAGATTGAAATGGCGATTATTGCCGAGTCGGCACGGTGGGGCGACGCGAAGCAGGCATCTCCATTTACGAGGGACACCCATTGGCGGCCCGAGATCAACGACCTGCTATACAATTATATCCCGCCTCGCACGGATGTAGTTCTTGCCCAGTTGAAATCTGCGGGGTGGTACCCGATCATTAACCCGCCGTCTTTGAGCAAGACCGACTCGCACGTGAGTAGTGCGTTTGATTTGGTCTTGAGCGCACCGGGAAACACGATTTACTACACGGACGACGGCTCGGACCCGCGTTCTCCGGGCGGGGCCGTGAGCTCGTCGGCCAAGCTTTACATCGGGCCGATCCATATCGCCGTCAGCACAATCATAAAGGCCCGGGCGTGGACGAGCAGCAGTGTGTGGAGCGCTCTGAGGGAGGCGGCGTATGCCGTCGGACCGGTTGCCGAGAACCTGCGTATTACAGAGATGATGTATCATCCGCTCGATTGGGGCGACCCTGAGGACCCCAACAGAGAATTCATCGAGCTTACGAACATAGGGAGCGAATCCATCAATCTAAATCTGGTGCATTTTACCAATGGAATCGATTTCACTTTCGGGAATATTGAGCTGGGCCCTCGCGAATATGTGTTAGTTGTGCGGAACCAGGCGGCGTTCGAGGCATACTATCAAGGGACATCGGGGATTATTGCCGGGGAGTACTCCGGCAGGCTGGATAACGGGGGCGAGCATGTCGAACTTGCCGATGCCGCAGGCCAAAAGATTCTGAGCTTCGACTACAAAGACGGCTGGTACGATTTGACCGACGGGTCGGGACTCAGCCTGACGATAAGGGACCCGAGCAACAGCGTTGCATACGCCTGGGACAACAGGCTGGCCGCATACTGGAAACTTGATGACGGTTCGGGCACGACTGCGACGGACAGTGTCGGTGACAGCGACGGCATATTGCACGGGAACGCAGCCTGGACATTCGGGCGGATTAACGGGGCGATAAGCTTTGACGGAGCCGGGGATTATGTCTCCTTTTCCAGCCTTGCCACGTTAGCCGGAGACAATCTGACAGTTCAAGCATGGGTGCGCATGAATGATTCGGCCAGTTTTTACGTTAATCCTATAGTTATGCAGCATACTCTGCTTAGCGAAGGCTACCGTCTTCAGGTCTTCGAAGACAGGCCCACATTCTCTATTATGGCAGTGCCTCGCGGGATAACAATTCGCGTTGAGTCGCCTGATACAATTACTCGAAATCAGTGGCATCACATCGCCGGCACGAATAACGGCTCTGAGCTGAAGATTTATGTTGACGGGGAGTTTAAGGGCAGCGTTTCGTCGTCCGGCTATACGGGTGTGGAACATGAAGGCTATATTGGCTATGATTATGCGGGAGTAGCGTACTGGAACGGTCTTATCGACGACGTTCGTGTCTATGACCGGGCCTTGAGCGAATACGAGCTTTCGGCGATGTCGGACTCGACAGAACGCTGGAACGCCAAGGATTCGTGGCGTCCGAGTGCGTATCCGCTCGGCTCGCCCGGCTGGGACGACAGCGGTATTGTCCCGAATCCCGGCGATGTGGTGATTAACGAGGTTCTGGCGCATGCACACGACTGGGATATGGACTGGATCGAGCTGTATAACCCGACCAATGCTCAAATCGATATCGGGAACTGGTACCTCAGCGACAGCTCTTCCAATCTAATGAAATATAGAATCGCGTCGGGAACGAAGATCAATGCGAAGAGCTACCGGGTCTTCTACGAGCACCTGACTTTCGGGGAATTGAGCAGCGATCCCGGGCGAATTGTGCCTTTTGCTCTGAGCGAGAATGGCGATGAGGTATATCTGAGCTCTGCGCAGGCAGGGGTTCTTATGGGGTTCAGGGCGGTGGAAGACTTTGGGGCCTCGGAGCGAAATATATCGTTCGGGCGATACTACAAGCGAAGCACGGACAGTTTCAACTTTGTTCCAATGGAGCCGAGCGAGAATAATCCGAATAATTACCCGAAGGTCGGCCCAATCGTTATAAGCGAGATTATGTACCATCCTGACTGGCCCGTCGGCGGGTCGTACACCAACAACAGGTATGAATACGTGGAGCTTCACAATATTACCGGCCAGCCTGTGCGTTTGTTGGATGATACTACGGGCGTGGCGTGGGCATTCTCCGAGGGGATAGGGTATAGCTTCCCCGCAGAGCCTGACGATGTGACGATTGCCGGAGGCGACTATGTTGTTGTGGTTAGAGACATCAATGCGTTCATGTGGCGATATCCGAGCGTGCCTGCGGAGAAGGTCTTCGGGCCATACGAGGGCAAGCTGAGCAACTCCGCCGACTGCGTTGAAATCAGTAAGCCGGGCGATAGAGACCAGTTCGGCAGACAGCACTACATTCGCGTTGACAGAGTTTCTTACAGCGACGGATCTCATCCCGATGATGAGCCCGGCAGCGTTGACCTATGGCCGGTGGACGCCGACGGGCATGGCAGGTCGCTAACTCGTGTGGCGCCAAATCTTTACGGCAATGACCCGAATAACTGGACCGGCTCAGACCCTTCACCCGGACAGTAGAATCGCCGGGAATAGGCCGTCCGCGGCGAAGTCTTGGCATATATAGTGAAGATTCCTAAGCGGCAGTCTGAACTTTCGAGCGGCAAATCGCCTATTTAGGCTTAGACAGGGCTGATTTCGGCTGAAAGACGTTGACGAGGCTGGTCGAATATGTTAAGATAAATGGTGGGTGTTGGTATTGTGCCTTCTTGGGCACAACATCCGATAAGCCCTGGCATTAAGCGTGCATATTTAGCCTTCAGCATTTATACGAGGAAGCACACAATAAGATGCTCAAATCGGCGAAAACCGCACTATTCGTGTTGGTCATATCTCTGGCCGGCTGGGCCACGGGCAAGTGCCCCGATGGCGACTTGACCGGGGATTGCAAGGTAGATTTCGCCGACGTTCAGGCTATGGCAGCGCAGTGGCTGTATCCACAATGGTATCCTGCGAATCTCGACGGGCTTAACGGAGTAGAGGAGCGCGATTACGCGATTCTGGCTGGGACGTGGTCTCAAACGGGGATACACCTGGTTATAAACGAGGTTATGGCGTCCAACAGCCGAACAATAAGGGATCCGCAGGGGCAATATGACGACTGGATAGAGATATACAACCCCGGGCAGGTCGGCTTTTATCTTGCGGGCATGTACCTGACCGACAACCTTGACGACCCAACAAAATGGCAAATCCCCTCGAACCGTCTTAGTGAAACGCTGATCAAACCCGGCGAGTACCTGCTGATATGGGCTGATACCGACACTGCCGCGCCGTCCGGTTTGCACGCGCCCTTCGAATTGAACGCGGACAGCGGCGACGAAGTTGGGCTTTTCGACAGCAACGGGGTATTCATAGACAGTGTCAAGTTTCCCAAGCAGGACCCCGACATATCCTACGGGCGCTATCCGGACGCGAACGATACTTGGCATTTCTTTGGCGTAGCGACGCCGCGATCGGAAAACCGGGAGGCTTACCTTGGCGAAGTTGCCGATACTAAGTTCAGCTACGACCGCGGATTCTACTACGCCCCCTTCTCGGTGCTCATTACGAGCGAAACGGATGGGGCTCAGATATACTATACGCTCAACGGCTCCAGTCCTTTCAATCTTGAGACCGATACGCCGACAGGGACTCTATATGTCAGCGGCGTGCCTATCACGACAACGACGCCTCTGCGGGCGGTGGCCGTCAAGAACGGGTGGAAACATTCAAATATCGACGCCCAGACTTATATCTTCCCCAATGACGTTCTGCATCAGGCCACGAACCAGTCCACGGGCGCTCAGGTTGTTCCTTCCGGCTACCCGACGATGTGGAACAGCGGGAGCGGAGCCATAGTGACAGGCGATTATCAGATCGACCCTGACATAGTGAACCACAGTAATGTAAGCGACCGCTTCTCTGCGCCTGATTTGCTGGCGGCGCCGACGATGTCTCTTGTGGTGAACAGAGACGATTTTTTTAGTCTCACCGGCATCTACCTGAATGAGGAGCTGACTTACACAGTCGATGAGGCAACGGAGAAGAGGGCGTCCGTGGAGTTCATCGACCCTGTCAGCGGCGAATCGATACAGGCGAATTGCGCCATAGCGATGGCCGGAGGCGCGACGGGCGGCGGGACGAGCCTGGACCGATGGAAGTCTTATAAGCTGTCGATGCGGCCTCGGTTTAAGCCGACTCTTGACGACGGGACATATACAGGCGGACCAGCCAGCCTCAACTTCAAGGTCTTTGCCGATTCGCCGGTGGAGAGCTTCGACAGTATTGTTTTTGACGCTGTTTTGAACCACACCTGGCTCCATTCCGCTCAAGACCAGCGCGACCATGTGCTCTACATTCAAGATCAGTATATGTCGGACCTTCACAACGCGATGGGGGGTTCCTCGCCACATGGAATTCACGGATACCTCTATATAAACGGCCTTCACTGGGGGATGTACTACTTTCACGAGCGTCCGGACCATAATTGGGCGGCGGAGATGTTCGGCGGCAATAGCGATGAATATGATGCGATCAAGCACGGCACGGACCTGCCAGATTACATGATTAACAGTGCCGTCACAAACGCCCCAGGCGTCACTGCGTTTACGAACTACAATGCGATGCTCAACGCGGCCAGGGCGGTGAGTTTGGATCCAGCCAGCCTGGCCAAATACAATACTCTGTGCGGGCTGCTTGATGTCGATAACTTCATCACGTACCTGATAACAAACTGGTACGGCGGGAACACAGACTGGCCTCATAAGAACTGGTATGCGACTCGTCGGAGCAATCATCCCGAGGGGAGATGGCGTTTTCACACATGGGACGCGGAGCACGCGATGGACAAGGAGATTAACGCCGCCGATATTGACAACACTATCGGCCTCAGCCCGTCGTCCATTCACACCTATCTTGCCGCCAGCGCCGAATATATAACGCGTTTTGGCGACTTGCTTCATAAGCACTTCTTCAACGACGGTGTGATGACGCATCCGAACACCGAGGATATGTGGAGGGCGCGCATGGTCACCGTCGATCGGGCGATTGTCGGCGAATCGGCCAGATGGGGCGACAACCGAATAACCCTCAGTCCCTTCAAACTATATACAAGGTCCGATTGGAAGGCTGTTCAGGACAGCAAGTTCGCCACTTTCTTCCCGGTCCGATCCACCAACCTCCTCAATATTCTCAGGAGCAGAGGGATATATCCAAACATCGCCGCACCGATCTTTTACGTTAACGGAGTGCATCAACACGGCGGCCATATCTTATCTACGGACTCGTTGGCGATAACAGCCGCGTCAGGGACGATTTACTATACAATCGACGGCAGCGACCCACGCCTTCCCGGCGGAGCGGTCGATACGGCACATGCTATGACATACTCCGGTTCGTTCCACCTTAGCCATAGCACGCACGTCAAGGCCCGCGCCAGGAGCGGCAGCACGTGGAGCGCGTTGAACGAGGCCGTTTACGCGGTGGGGCCTGTTGCCTCCAGCCTGCGAATCAACGAAATAATGTACCATCCGGAGGACACGGGCGATCCGAACGATCCAAATGAGGAATTCGTCGAACTTTGGAACATCGGGACTCAACCGATCAACCTGAATCTGGTTCGTTTCACAAATGGAATCGATTTCACCTTCGGCGACCTTGATCTTCCCGCGGGTGAATTCGCCCTTGTAGCGCGAGATCAGGAGGTGTTCTCAAGGGTATATGCCGGCTACTGGGGCATTCTTGCGGGCGAGTACTCCGGGAACCTCGACAACGGGGGCGAGCGCGTTACGCTGGTCGATGCTTTGGGCGAGACGATCCAAAGCTTCAAGTACAAGGACGGCTGGTACGATATTACGGATGGCGGGGGTTTCTCACTGACGGTTGTGGACCCTGGAGACAGCAAGGTCTATCGTCCCAACCTCGCTCTGGTCTCCCATTGGAAGCTGGATGACGGCTATGGAACGACTGCCGTGGACAGCGTGGGCGGTCACGACGGGACTTTGCACGGAGACGCAGCCTGGGTGGACGGACGGATCGACGGGGCGCTGAGCTTCGACGGAAACGGAGATTATGTGTCGATGCCCAGCCACGAGACTCTTGAGGGGACGAACATGACGGTGGAGGCGTGGGTGAATCTCAACCTCTCCGGGGGAATGAATAGCCCTATAGTCATGCAGCACACGTCGCTGAATGCGGGCTACCGTTTTAACGTCGTTTCGGACAAACCAACCTTCGCAATAATTGTTCAGGGACGTGTCGCGGTGGTGCTGGTCGCCTCGCTGGAGTCAATAACAAAGAACGAGTGGCACCATATCGGCGGCACTAACGACGGCTCGGAGTTGAAGATATACGTTGACGGGGAGCTAAAGGGGAGCGTTTCTTCCGTCGGATATGCAGGCGTCGAGCATGAGGCGTATATCGGCTACGACCATATCCCCGGAGCGTACTGGGACGGTCTTATCGATGATGTTCGCATCTACAGCCGTGCATTGGGGGAGCACGAATTTGCGGGCGTCATTGATTCTCTTGATCGGTGGGACGCGAAGAGCTCCTGGCGGGCGAGCGCGTTTCCGGGGGGCTCGCCGGGCTGGGATGACAGTATCATTGTCCCGGCTCCGGGCGGCGTGGTGATTAACGAAATAATGGCGCATTCGCACGACGATGCCTCGGACTGGATAGAGCTTTACAATACAACCGATAAATCGGTCCAAATTGGAGGCTGGTATCTCAGCGACAGCGAATCGAACCTAAAGAAATACCGGATCGCTTCCAATACGAGGATCCTTGCCCACGACTACAAGGTGTTCTACGAAGATATTAATTTCGGCGACGACAGCGATGATCCGGGGCGTCTTAAAGGATTCGGATTCAGCGAGAACGGCGAGACGGCTTATCTGACCTCGGCCCATACCGACATACTTACAGGCTACCGTGAATCGGAGAGCTTCGGCGCCTCGCAGACGGGCGTATCTTTCGGCAGATACTTTAAGGCGAGCACCGGGACATATAATTTCGCTCCCCTGGACGACAAGACGCCCGGCGAAAAGAACGCGTATCCTGCCGTCGGGCCTATTGTAATCAACGAGATCATGTACCATCCGGACTGGCCTATCGGGGGTACTTACGGCAACGACAAGTATGAGTACGTCGAGCTTGAGAATATCACCGATGAGCCGTTTACGTTATGGCGTGAGGATAAGCTCTTGCCGTGGAAGTTTACCGAAGGAATCGATTACACTTTCCCGGATTTCCCCAACGAATTGACGATAGCCCCCGGCGACCATATCGTTGTAGTGCGGGATTTAGCCGCTTTTGCGGAGCGCTATCCGAGCGTGCCGGCAGGGAAGATTTTCGGTCCTTACGAGGGCCAGTTGGACAATGGGGGGGAAGCGATTGAACTGAGCATGCCCGGGGATAAGGACAAATACGGGCGGCAATACTACATTCGAATTGACCGAGTCAGCTACAGCGACGGTGCTCACGCGAGCGACTCGCCTGGCGGCGTTGACCTCTGGCCGACCCAGGCCGACGGCGGCGGCATGTCGCTAAATCGAGTAGTAGCAAGTCTTTACGGCAACGACCCGAACAACTG
>JAFGTU010000232.1 GCA_016933985.1 Sedimentisphaerales bacterium
ACACAAAACCAGTTCACCCTAATTAGGGACTCATAAAGCCAGTGTACAAAAGCACTTAGAAAGCGCCAGAAAAAAATTCCACACCCACTGTAAGGATGCATCTTGCCCTGAAAGGGCCTTGGGCGTATATTCCAAGTGATGAGCACACACGGAAAGCAAGAAGCAAATCGCAAACGCAGCCTGCTTGTCTTCAACTGCCACGAGGCGTGGGTAAGCCAACTGGCGGTCCTGGGATTCCAACTCGATATCGTCGTCGGCCTCAAAGGTCAATATAAGGGCACATGGGACCTGCAGATGCGCCCGAAGCCGCCGGCCTCCAGCCTGCTAAGTCTATCGCAGGCCCTTCAATCAGATACGGACTATTACTGCATAATAGCTCACAACATAACAGACCTTCTGGATGTCAAGGCTCGCCCTGAGCCGCGTCTTATGGTTATTCACTCGACGCTCGAAGGCCGCCTCCTGGAGGAGAAATCCGAAGTTCCGCCCGATCAGATGAGGGCAATGCTGCACAGGTATATTGATCTGGTTGGCGGCCACGTCGTTGCTGTGTCCACGCTAAAGGGCGCATCCTGGGGTTTTGCCGAGGATATCGTGCCATTCTGTGTCGATCCGGACGACTACCCGCCTTACGAAGGCAACCAGGCCTGCGGCCTTAGGATATGCAATTTCGTTGAGAGCAGAAAACAAATCCTTTTATGGGACCTCCACGAGGAGGCATTCGGGGGGCTTGCTGTGCGCATCGTAGGACATAATCCCGGTCTGCCGGGCGTCTCAGCGTCTCATGATTGGGCGCACCTGAAGACGCTGCTTCAATCCCACCGGTTCTATATTCACACGGCTGACCCTCGGCTCGAAGACGGGTACAACATGGCAACCGTAGAGGCAATGGCCGCCGGAATGCCTATCCTGGGCAATAAGCACCCTGGTTCGCCGGTCCAACACGGGGTCAGCGGCTTTCTTAGCGACGATCCCGGTGAATTAAGGAAATTTGCCCGAATGCTCCTCGAAGACCAGCGATTAGCAGCGACGATGGGCCGGCAGGCGCGAGAAACGGCGATTGAGAAGTTCTCAACAACCAATTTCAGGCAGGCCTTTCTTCAATCTATAGAAACTGCGCTACGCAAATGCAACAGCAGGAAAGTCGCACTATGACTCACGACGAGGAACGTGCTTGGAAGGCAAGTTTCCGAGGTTTGAATGCGATTAAGAGGGGATTTCGCAGTCTGTGCTATGCAAAAATGTCTATTGATTTCTCGGTAACGTAAGTCCGGCTACGTCCGGTAAATCCCGTGTACTCGCTGTCTTCCGCGGTGAACTCGTTTGCCAATGGGTATGGCGCGTTTGGATTGGGGCTCGTCGCGCCCTGTTGACTACCCCAGCCATTTTGCTGAGCCGTCGCAGACCAGCCGTTTAGGCTCTGCTGCTGCTGTTCGCTGGCAATTACAACTTCAAGGCGTTTGACCTGAACACCCAATTCCAGAAGGTCCCGCGCAATTCCCGGCAGTTCCTGCTGGACTTCGGCCCTCGTCTGCGACTTGCTGACCTCCAGGATACCGGTGATTTGGTCGTCCTGCTGGTGGAACCTTATGACGACTCTGCCGAGTTCCGGAGGATTCAGCCGAACAGTTATCTCCCGATCCGATCCTCCTATAGAACTTCTTACAGATTCCCGAATCTGCTCGCCAACAGTCGAGTAGGCATCATTGGCACCGGGATTGCCCGGCGATTTGACAGGCTGTGCGGCAGCGACCGGATGCTCTACGCGGGCATTTTGCAGGTTCTCCACAGAAACCACGTGTTCGAACTCGAAGGAGCCACCACCATCGCGGGTCTGCGTGTTACTGCCTTTAGCCTGCGCTGTGGGCGCCTCGCTCTGGGCAACATTGACTTTTTGAGCGAGAGAGTCCCCTGAGAGACTATCTTCACCGGGGACAGTCCCTGTAACGCTATCATCAGGGTACTCTGAAAGCACGTTGCCCTGCTGGCCCGCGCTGCCGTTGCTGCCGGACTCTTCGTAATTGCCTTCAGGTATTATAGGACTACTCTCTTGTGTAGCTGGCTCACTAACTGAGAATACCGCCTTGACCATCCCTTGGTCCCCCTGCGACGCAGGTTGAGCGTTCACGCTGGTTTGCTGTACCGGATCAGGCGAATCGTCCTCCGCCAGGGCGATTTCGCAGCCAATAAGCGATTCACCTGCCAATCCGGCGTTTTTCACCTCCACAGGGGCGCCCTGCCCACCCTCAAGAACGTCGTTCAGGGTCGGTGTTGGCTCAACCTGCGCACCTTCAACAGGCTGAGGATTCAGAGCAGCCGCCACATTACTTGGAGCAGGTTGAATGACCCTAGACTCGACTCGCCCAGCCAATTCCGTGATTGCGCCGGCTGATTCAGGCATGCCGGCCATTGACCCAGTGCTGATCTGACTATCCTGCCCGCCATTAAGATACACCGGCGCTGACAGCGCCGTGTCGTACAACACCTGGGCCAAGACCCGCGAGGTCTGAACAACCAACTCCTGCTGGGGCAAATCGCCAGCCTGTGGAGCAGGGCCGTCCGATGCGGCTGAAAGGTCGTTGGGAACATCGGCAGGAACAGGATACGATTGGCCCGATGGATTCTCGGCCTGCATCTGCTCCTCAAACGCCTGCCTGAAAGCCTTTGTCGCTTTGTCTTGAACAGGCTGCACAGGCGTGCCAATTGGGGTATTATAAGACGTAATTACCTGAGTCTCATCCGCGCTGGCAGGCTGCTCGCCACATCTCAAATCGCAGCAGGTTGTGCTTGTCCGCGCAGCGGGCTCAGAGAGGCCTGAGACGACCTCAAGATTGGATATGAGTACATTTGTCAACAGGCAGACATCCATAACGTAACCACTTAGCAAGTTCCGTGCCATCATCTGCCCAAAGCAGTGACAACATCGCAAACCATTGTCATGACAGGACTTATAGCCGAAAAAAGAAGCCTTGTGCATAATTGCATAGGTCAGTGCGTTTCTAATGCGGCGGAATGGTCTAAGGTTGAGGCAAAAACTTCCGGCCTCAGACACTTGGAAATATGGGAGTATCACTGCTCACAGACGTGTAAAAAAAGACATCGGCTTGTATAGAATCCTGACGCACCGACCATCACCCAACCTATCGCATAGAACCGAATTTGAGCATTTTTCCGCGAAATTGTGGGATTCACCGGCGAAAACACGGGCCGGACAACATTTGGCACGCTGATTGCTCGCAGTTGTACGGCCAGAAAAGGTTTCGGCAAAGACAATACGGGAAAATTGCTGTGTCAAAGATAAGCAGTATCGTTGATTTTCTGGAGGCCGGCATCAAAGCCGAGGGTCTCCGGCAGAAGACAATCACAAACAACGTCGCCAATCTTCAGACGCCGGGATACCGCCGAATTGACGTCAGGTTCGAGCAATTGCTGGCCAAGGCGCTCGACTCAAAAGGAGCCGACGACCTTGATGAAATCGAGCCCGATGTCTATCAGCCCAAGAACACCCCTGTCAAGACCAATGGCAACGATGTCAGCCTGGAGACAGAGGTCGGGGAAATGGTGAAGAATACGATTCGGCACAGGGCATACGTTGGCCTGCTCAAGAAGAATTACCAGCAGATTGAAACCGCCATTAACGTCAGATAGCCGCGCACTTTTTCGAGATTGGAATTTCTGAAGGTCAAGCACAACATAAAAGGCAATGAAGACAATCAGGGATGGACAAATGGAAGTCAGCAGCAGCTTCAGCCCAATAGACATAGCCGTATCCGGCATGCAGGCGCAGAACAAGCAAATAGGTGCGATCTCATCCAACGTCGCCAATGCACAATCAACGGACAACGGAGACGGATCACCATATCGCAGGCTTGAAGCGATATTCAGAGCCGCGGGCGACGAGATCGATGGGGTGACCGTGGACGAGATAGCCCCAGATATGAGCGAATTTCCTCGGATACTCAAGCCCGGACACCCTGATGCTGATGATCAGGGATATGTGTCAATGCCGAATGTGGATTTGCCCGTCGAGATGATCAATTTGAATATGGCGACGCGCGCTTATCAGGCGAACGTCGCTGTTATGAAGCGATACCAGCGCATGGTGGAAAGCACGCTCGAATTACTTCGATGAGTGAGAAAGCAGAACAATGATCAATCTGACTACCAACATAACCTCGAGTTTGCCGAAAATTGATGCTGAGTCCTTTGGAGCTGGCAAGCTCGCCTCAAGGCGGCCCGGGGAATCCGGCGGCGTCAAAGTTGATTTCGAGAATACAGTAAAGGCCGCAGACAAATACCTTTCCAACGTCAGCGACCTTCAACAATCATCGAATGCGTCCATCATGGATTTGTTGGCCGGCAAGAACACCGATATTACGTCGGTGGTTGCGGCGGCGGCAAAGGCCGATATGAGCTTCAAACTGCTTGTCGGCGTACGAAACCAGCTGATTGATGCATATAAACAGACTATGAATATGCAGATATAGGCAGTTGTCGCGGAGATCGTTTCGGGCAATTGTTCATCAGATCAGTAATTAATGAAAAAGACCTATGAGCTTTTTCCAAAAAATCCAGGCGGTCTGGAACAACATCAGTCTTGTTCAGCGCGCGTTGCTGGTCGCAGTTGTTCTGACTGTTGGCATTGTCGGGACGCTGCTTGTTCAGTGGGCCCGCAGACCTGATATGCGGATGCTGTATCAACAACTGTCGCCAGAAGACGCCTCAAAGATAACAGAGAAAATCAGCGAAAAGGGCATTACCTACGAATTACGAAACGGAGGGACCACAATCTACGCCCCGAAAGAACACATCTATCAACTTCGTCTGGATATGGCCAAAGACGGCCTGCCCGTCGGTGAACAAGGCGGCTACAGCATATTCGATAAAGAGAAAGTAGGCGCCAGCCCCTTTGCCCAGGAGGTCAATCTCAAGCGGGCGCTGCAGGATGAACTGGCAAAGAGTATTCAAATGATAGACGGCATTGATTATGCCCGGATTCATATAGTCAACACCGAGAAGAACATTTTCGCCTCCAAGGCCGCCGATACGAGCGCATCGGTAGTTCTTCGGCTGCGACCAGGTTATACGTTGAGCGCTTTGAATATAGCGGCAATTACGCACTTGGTGGCCGGTAGTGTGGACGGACTCAATTCGGACAAAGTGACCGTAATAGACAGTCAGGGACGTCTTCTTTCGAGTGAATCCGACCAGGCCGGGGCACATCAAGCCGGAACGGTCCAGGCATATAAGGAAAGAGTGGAGCAGAGCCTCGAAAAGAAGGTCGAGGACATGCTGACAACCGTGCTGGGGCCGGGCAGAGCCGCGGTGAGGGTTAGTGCCGTTATCGACATGAACAGCGTCAGCACCATCAAAGAAACCTATGAGCCTAAGGGAATTGTCAGTAAGGAAGACATTCAGAAGAATGAAGAGAAACCTACAGCCGCATCAGGAAATGACTCGTCAGGCACGCCCGGCAAATCAATAAAAGACGAGACAATCACCACCGAATATGTAAACCCCAAGACTGTCGAGCAAAAGGATGTGCTGCCGGGCAAGATAATATCCTTGTCGGCCTCGGCGGTGGTGGACTTGTCGGTCTCCGATGCCAACCAGACAGGCTCAAACGCCGCATCCGGGAAGATAATGCAATTAGAAGACGTGGAAAAACTAATCAGAAATACACTCGGCCTCGATCCTACGGACACAGAATCGCTAACGGTGGTTGACGCAAGAATTTACCGTCCGACCGAATCACTGACTGAAGCCGAGCCGTCCAGTTGGCCTCGGTATATGGCCATCGTTCACCAGGCGTCTTTGGGCATTATGGCGATCTGTGCGATGCTGGTTCTTCGGATTTTCAAAGGCGCAAAGAAGAAGGCCACCCAGCAAGCCTTCCCAGGACAGTTGCCGGCGGCAGGAACAGTTGAAACTGCCGGTTTTCTGCCTGCCGGAGGCGCGGCAGATTCATTTGCCCTGCGCAGACAGATATCCGGCGCTTTGCGGAAAAATCCGGAACAAGTCAAACAGGTATTTGCAAGCTGGATACAGGAAAGCGAGGCTTAATTAAGTGACGCTGACAGGCAAGCAAAGAGCGGCTATGTTGCTGATGAGTCTCGATGCGGCAACGGCCTCGGAACTTCTCAAAGGCGTTGACGCCCAGGTGGTTCAGGATTTGGCCGTGGAAGTGGCGTACTTGGATGCGGCAGGCCATCGAAGCGAGAAGCAGGCCGCGGAAGTTGCGCAGCAGTTCTGTAATTCACTCCATTCACGCGAGACTTTTGAGTTCGGCGCATTTCTTAATGAAATGCTGAAGAATGCCTTAGGCAACGATAAGGCCGAGCATATCCAGATGCAGATACAGGATTCGCTGCACAAGCGCGACCCTTTCATTCCGATTCGTTCGGTCGATGCGCGGACGATAGCGGCGGTTCTCGAGCACGAGCATCCGCAGGCCGCAGCGGTGGTCCTGTCGGAACTGCCCGCGAAAAAGAGTTCTGAGGTTCTCGGCCTTTTGGGCGAGAGTGTCCGGCTAACGGCCGTCGGTCGAATGACAACCTGCGAGAGCGTGACAAGAGAAGCAAGGGCGCGAATCGCAGAGGCGGTCCGCAATCGGCTTAAGACTCTCCCATCAACCGTTACCCCCGAAGCACAGGCCCGTCCGGAGCAGTCGCTGAGGAAAGTAGCCGTGATCCTGCGGAACTTGGGCCCGGAGCTTCGCGAAGGCCTGCTCGGCGCAATAAAACAGGCCGATGAAGAAGCAAGCACAAAAGTAGCCGATTTGATGATCATCTGGGAGGATATCTCTCAAGTATCCGACAGGCCTCTCCAGAATGCTCTCAGAGGCATCGATGCAAGAAAGATGGCTTTGGCATTGTTTAACTCCGATGAGGCAGTGGTTCAAAAGATCAAGGCGAACATCTCCGAACGCGCCAATGAGGCGCTGATGGAGGAGGCATCGCTGATGTCGACGCCCAAGGAGGCGGAGATCAAGGAGGCAAGGGAACAGATTATCGCCTCTTTGCGCACATTGGATGCGAAAGGCGAACTTACGTTTATGGATGCATAGGACTATGTCGGCCACACTCACGATAAATCTTGCCGGACCCATCGGGTCGGCAACGACCTCAGATGCGGACGCGTGCGCGCCGGGATCCAGGCCGCCTGCAACAGTCTCCGGGAGCAGCGACGCCGGCTCGGAATCAGACGCAATCGAATCGCCGGAGCGCCGACTGGAGGCTCAAGAAGCTGCGTTTCGCCAGGTCAATCAGATGCTCAAGCACACAGCAGCCAAGCTCAATAAGTTCTTTGATAGAGCGTTTGCGGAGCATAAGGATGAGATTGCCAGGCTCTCGGTGGAGATCGCCCGGAAGATACTGGCTCAGAGGGTGGAAGATGGCGACTATGACATCGAGTCCGTCATCAGAGAGGCGATCAACAATGCCCCTGCACGTCACGACCTGGTTGTGCATTTGAATCCTGAAGATCTTTCTCAATACGACAAGCTACGGAAAGCTGACCCGGGTGCAGACCTGGCCGGCGTCAAATTCGTCGCTGACGCGAATATCGGACGAGCTGAGTGTCTGCTTGAAACACCAAGAGGAATTATTGAATCGTTGATCGATCAGCATCTTGAACAAGTCGGCAATGCCCTTATGAAGGTAAAATAGGTTATGCCAAACACCGAAGTTCGCCAGGCCCCGGCCGAGGAAAAGGCTGTTATGGGCCCCGCAGACAATCCGATTGATTTTGAGAAGCTTCACTCAGCGCTGTGCTCAGTAAACCTGCTGAGCTGTCGCGGGTCCGTAGTTCGGGTGGCGGGTCTTCGTGTCGAATCGAACGGGCCCGCTGTGGGCCTTGGAGAGTTATGCGGCATTCATCTGCGGGATGGGCGACGAGTTCTGGCCGAGGTGGTCGGATTCCATAAAGACCACCTTATCCTCCTGCCTCTGGAGCATATAGAAGGCATATCACCGGGCGATGCGGTGACTACGCGGACTACTGCCAGGCACATTTCACTAAGCGATAGTATTCTGGGGCGAGTGCTGAACGGTCTGGCAGAGCCCATCGACAACAAAGGACCACTGACAGGAACAGAAAAAAGGGCTCTGGATGCAAGCAGTCCGCCCGCACTTAGCCGAGAGAGAATCACCGAGCATTTGGCCCTGGGAATCAGGTCGATGGACGGGCTGTTGACGTGCGGCAAAGGACAAAGACTCGGTATTTTCGCCGGCAGCGGAGTCGGCAAAAGCGTCCTGCTTGGCGATATCGCCAATTCGACCGAGGCGTCGGTCAACGTAGTGGCGCTGATAGGCGAAAGGGGCCGGGAAGTCCGCGAATTCCTTGAAGGAGACCTCGGCCCCGAAGGCCTGGCCCGCAGCGTCGTTGTCGTTGCTTCATCAGACTCGCCTCCGATTCAGCGAGTCAAGGCGGCATTTGTGGCGGTCACAATCGCAGAGTACTTCAGAGACAAGGGCAGAAATGTCCTCTTTATGATGGATTCGCTAACGCGTTTTGCGCAGGCGCAGCGCGAAATAGGGCTCGCCGCCGGTGAGCCGCCCGCGGCCAAGGGTTACTGCCCGAGCGTATTCACGCTGATGCCGAGGCTCATCGAGCGTCTTGGCTGCGCTGAAACCGGCAGCATAACAGGGATTCTAACGGTTCTCGTTGAAAACGACGACCTGACCGATCCCGTTGCCGACAGCGCCAGGAGCCTGCTTGACGGGCACGTGGTTCTCTCAAGGAAGCTGGCGGACCGCGGGCACTACCCGGCCGTGGATATTCTGGGCAGTGTCAGCCGCTTGATGCCTGCCGTAATCGGCAGCGAGCACAAAGCCGCCGCCCGGAAACTGAGGGAGATATATGCAATTTACAACGATGCCGAAGATTTGATAAATATAGGGGCATTTTCGCCCGGCAGTAATAGAAGAATTGACGGCGCAATCGCACTGATTGACAGGATAAATGCTTTTCTCATTCAACCGATTCGAGAGAGAACGACATACGAGGAAACGATCAGGCAATTAGTGGACATTACTCAATACTGGTCCGAATTGCTGGGCATCGGCGAGAAGTAGACCGGAAACTCAAGACTAAATGAGACGATTTGTATGGCGACTGCAGCGTGTGCTTGA
Organism: Sedimentisphaerales bacterium; assembly: GCA_016933985.1. Classification (GTDB taxonomy): domain Bacteria; phylum Planctomycetota; class Phycisphaerae; order Sedimentisphaerales; family Anaerobacaceae; genus JAFGCD01. The sequence continues at coordinate 9,132 of JAFGTU010000232.1, forward strand.
AATAAGGGCAAATGAAGAACAGATAAAGAAAACCGAATTGCTTAAACTAACCCAGAGACTGACCGAGAAACGAAGCGAATTGCTCATCCAAAAGAGAATACTGAATGAAATGATTGCCGCCTTGGCCAAGATGGAGCCTCACAAGCGGCTGATAGAACAAGAGCTCTTCCTGAAATGTTCGACCACATCGGACGACTTGATAGGGCAGCTCAAGAAGCAAATCCGCCAGCTTGAAATAGAGCAGAGCGACAGGATCGCTGAAGTGCTGAAGTTGAGGCGGTTCAGGGAGGGCTTGGAAAAGCTGCGAGAACAGGCAAAGATGAAATTTATGAAAGAACAGGAGAAACTTGAGCAGAAAGAACTGGACGAGACGGCCGCAATTCGTTTCGCCAGAGAGATGGAGCAGGCAGAGTATTAAGATTCCTGGAGACTATCCATGAAGAAGAAACTGGTAATAACCATTGCGGCAGGGTTGCTAAGCTTCGGCGGAACGTTCGCCGTCGCTTGGTTTACAGCCAAAACCCCTGCGTCCACACAAGCGCAACAGCCCGCCGGTTCGCCCGAGCAACCGGGAGACAAGCTGTCCGGCCCCCAAGACCGCCGCAAAGCACCCATTGCGGGACTTGCGCCGATCACGGATGAAGCGACCCAAGAGCAAATGAGAACAGCCATGACAGAGAAACAGCTCAAGAGCCTTGTTTCCGAGGTGAGGGAGAAGATACAGGAATACGAGGACAAGCTGCAGGGTCTCAGATCACGCGAGCAACAACTGGAAACGGCACACGGTGAGCTTAAGAAGGACATTGATGATCTCAACACTCTGCGGATCGAACTTGCATCGACAATTGCGAGCCTCAAGGAAGAGCACGCCAATCTGCAGAAGACCAGAATAGAGATTGAAAAGACCGAACAGGTCAACCTGATGGCCATCGCGGCAACCTACGACAAGATGGATCCTGCCAGCGCCAGCACAATACTAACGAATATGGCACAGGTTCGAGATGGCAACCCCAACGACGCCATAAAGATTCTGCACTATATGGGCGACAGAACTAAGGCCAACGTGTTAGCCGAATTGTCAAATACCGCACCCGAACTGGCAGCCTATTTTTGCCAGAGATTAAAGCAAATGGTTGAAAAGAAGTAATATAATGGACATCGCAACAATAATAGGTGTTTTTCTCGGCTTCATAGTCATCATCAGCGCCGTACTCACCGGCGGCGGCTGGCAGTCGTTCGTCCATATTCCTTCACTGGCCCTGACAATCGGCGGGATGCTGTGCGCCACCCTCATTCACTTCTCTCTTGGGCAGTTTCTTGCGATATTTTCCATAATCAGAAAGACAATAATATCCAAGATACCTTCCCAGACCAACCTGATTCAGCAAATGGTGAACTACGCAACTATCAACAGACGCGATGGGGCGATGGCGCTCGAGCAGGAGATCCGCAAAATTGACGATATGTTCTTCGTGAAGGGTCTGCAAATGGTTGTGGACGGGCAGGAATCGGAGAACATTCGTGATCGCATGGCTATGGAGGTCCAATACCTCCAGGATCGGCATTCGACCGGGAAGAAGATTCTGGAGTTTATGGGCTCTGCCGCTCCCGCATTCGGCATGATCGGCACACTTATCGGTTTGGTGCAGATGCTCAAGAACATGGAATCTCCCGACCAAATCGGCGCCGGCATGGCGGTTGCCCTGCTTACGACTTTCTACGGGGCCCTGGCGGCGAACCTGGTATTCATACCCCTGGCCGGCAAACTCGGAATATACTCGAAAGCGGAAACATTGGCAATGGAGATGATCACCGAGGGCATTTGTTCAATCGCTCAGGGTGAGAGTCCGACGACGGTCCGGGAGAAGATGCAGGCCTTCGTTTCACAAGGAAGACGAGAAGAAGTCAAGGCTACCGTATAATGGCCCGGCGAGAACAAAAACCGGAACCGCAGTATGCCGACGGCGCACCTGAATGGATGGTGACCTTCAGTGACTGCATGACGCTTCTGCTGACTTTTTTTGTGCTTTTGCTGAGCTTCTCATCATTCGACGATAAGGTCTTTTACAACCTGAAGGTAATCTACAGCAGGGGCCTGGCGACAATCTCTCCGATAACACGCAGCAACCGCGATGCGATCGTGCAAAACGAGTCTGCGATCACGGCTGTGGAGGAACTGAGCAAGGGCAGCGAGAAGAAGACTTCAGAGAAGGGCACGCGCGATGCGCTGCTTAGCGAGAAACCATTGGTTGATATTAACGGGGGCAAAGTGATTCTGATTGCGTCTGAGAAGGTCTTCTGGGCAAAAGGCGAAGCCATCTCACCCTCGGGTCGAAGCATTCTCTCGCTTGTGGCGTCGTTTCTTTCAAAAGTGCCCAACCGGGTGGTAATAAGCGAACACGGCCCGGACGACGGCACAGGAAACGAACACTATGGCCTAACCAGGGCCTGGGCGGTATCGCAATACCTTGTCGAAGTGCATGGGCTCGACGGAAGACGGTTCAGCATCTCCGCAGCAAGCACACTGCCTCCAAACGGCCTTGACGGCAAAGAATCGGAGGCCTCAAGTCCCGCACGGGACGCCTCACGGCGCACACAATATGGCCGCACAGTGGAAATAGTATTATTGGACCGGAGTATTCACGATTGAGCAAAAAACGGCTTATCCCTGAGTTGCTCCCATCGAAGGTGCCCGGTTATATCGTCACTTATTCGGATATGGTTACGCTGCTGCTGACATTCTTTGTTATGCTCCTGACGCTTGCCAACAGGCAGGATCCGGAGTTGTTCAACAATGGCCGCGACAGCTTTGTCAGATCGCTCAGGTACTTCGGTCTGGGCATGTTCTTCGGAAGGCAGGATATGCCGGTGCTTGGCAATTCCAAGAAGAGATACTACATAGATGCCAAAGAGCAGGCAACCGCACGGAGAACGCTCGATTCAGAAAAAGAGATGGTGCGGCGTATCCTCGAGCAAATCACCCAAGTCGCGC